>NZ_JBYCLA010000243.1:0-4229 GCF_057473665.1 Mycobacterium sp. TH-M25 | reverse complement strand
GCGGCTCTATTGCCAGAATCTGCGGACGAATTCCGTTCAGGCGTACGCCCGTGATGCGTTGGAGTTTGGGCAGTTCTTGTCCACGAGGGGCATTGGGGTGCTAGATGTCTCAGAGTCAGATCTCGTGGCTTTTCGCAGATTCCGGCTCGCCAACGGCGTCTCACCCAGATCCTGGTCGCGGCACCTTGTCGTCATTCGGGCGCTATTCACCTACCTGTACGAGACGGGTCAGCGCGATCGCCTGCCGTGGATTCAAGTAGGGAGCAGATCGGTCGTCAGTCCCAGGACACCGCGCACGGAGATGGACGTCCGAGCACTGTCGCACGCACAATGGCTTGCCCTGCGCAACATCGGCTTCGGTGGGGAGCTGCCCACCGGAGAGCTGGACCCCTCCTACCGTGGCCAATCGACCGTTCGAAATGTGTGCGCCGTCGACCTGGCTCTGACCACCGGCATGCGCCTCACCGAGTGGTCCACGCTGCTCGATGCTGAGATTCCGACTTCTGATCGCGGCGGCTCGCTTCTGCTTGAAGCGTGTGCAAAGAATGGGCGTCGCCGGCGGGTCTATATCCCGTCGTCGACGGTGAAGGCCGTTGAGCTCTATCGCCAGACGGAACGGAAATCCCTTGTCCGAAAGGCCCAGACCGCTCTGCGGCGCAAGCTGCCGACGCTGGCCGTAGTCAACGACATCGACCCGGCGGCGGGCACGCTCACATACCGTTACCAAGGGCTCGAGAAGCGGGAGGAGTTCGCGGTGATATCTCCCGACGTGCGCCGGCTCCTGGTCAGAGTCGACGAGGCTGGGTATATCGAGCCGTTGTCGCTATTTGTGGGCAAGGCTGGTCGCCCGCCCTCACAGCGCCGGTGGCATCAGTACTTCAAGGACGCCAACGACCGCCTTGCCGCGTTCGCGAACTCGACGCCCACCATGCCTCCCGCGGTCACACCGCATGACCTGAGACACACGTTTGCTGTGGTTATGCTGCGCAGCTTGCAGCGACGCGCGGCGCAACTCGAACAGTCCCGGAAAAGAACAGGATTCGGCACGATCAGCGAACACATCGTCCACAACCCACTCTTAACTCTACAGCGTCTACTCGGGCACGCTAGCCCGTCCACAACGATGATTTACCTCCGGTACGTCGATGAGTCAGATGAGTTGATCCAACGGGCGTTTGAATCCTGGAGCGACAACACCCGCGACTACGCCACCTACGTTCTGGACGAACTGGAGGCGCAGTCGTCGTGACGCCCGCTTACCGTGAACCGCGGATCGTGATCTTCCCGCCCGGCGGGCCGATGAGGTCTGCCCGCATCAGTCCGAGTGACTATATCGCCACTCGACTCGTCGCCGAACTCGCCGATGCGTGGAAGGAAGGCGCCGAAAACCTGGACCTCACACCCGGTACGGTCTCTCGCCAAGGCGGGGTCATCAGGCGGGTCGGAGAATTCTTCACCGACCGCGCCGACCGATTTCTCACCTTGTCCGGCGACGGTGCGGACGTTGCGCGACGACTGCACGACTGGGAGTCAGCGATGGTCTTGCGCTTCCCGCCGCCCAGCGTGCGCGCGAAGCAGCTCGGTACGGACCTACGTAATCACGTCGCCCGATATCTCCAATCACGCGGACAAGTTGACGGTGCGCTTGTGGATTGGGCCAGCGGATGGGCCCTGGATGGCAGCTCGTGGGAAGGCTTGCCGCTCGACGAGTTCAGTAACAACGAACGACTCCAACTTGAGCGGGCATGCCGAATCATCGTGCGAGACAATGAAGAACGACTCCTACGCGGCGATGCGCTGCTGAAGTCGGGGCAAGATCCGCGCTGCCACGGCTGGGACCGAGTTGAGAATCTTCTATGGGCCCTGCGGAATTTGCCTTACGACAGATCGTTCCACGTCCATCTGGCTGGGCCAGGCCGGAAGTTAAATGGATGTGAGGTCGACCAAATGTCAGGATTCAACCGGGATGCCGGGATGAAGGCCCGGCCGCTGATGACGGCGGTGGGCGCATACCTTGGGCCCGAGGAGGAGTATCTGCTCGCGATTAGAGTTCTGCTCCATCTGCAAACGGGTTGGGCGCCTGAAGAAAGCGCCCGGCTACTGCGCAGCGACATCGAGTTCGGCGATTCGTCCGTCCGTGTCCGAGCGACCAAGCTACGGGCTCAACGACTCCGTTGGCATACCCTGCCCTCGGCGGAGCAGCGTCCCTGGGGGTGGAAGGCCGGCGACCTCCTTCCGCGAGCCGCAGACGCGATGCAGCACACGCATGCGCACACCCCCAATGAGCCGCTGTTCTGGGTGACAGGGATTCGCGCAGCCCGAGATCGGTGCGACGGCGAATACCCCCAATATGTCATCCGGGCACGACATTTCGGACGCACGAACTCGCTCAGCAAGCTCATCGGACGCCACGGATTGTCAATCAGCGAACCGCACGACATGCGTAGACTCCGCAAGACGGTGAAAAGCGCGCGGGCCGCGTTGCTCGGGACTCTCAACGGCGCAGCCGGCGACGACCACTCCGTCGAAGTCTTCCGGGGTCACTATGCCCAGACCACTACCGTTCACACCATCGCTGCGCAGACGGTGCTGCGCGCCCAGCGCAAAGTCCTCGACCGCGCCAAGAGCGGACCGACGTTCATCGACGCGAAGGCCACCGACATTGCGGCTGGCCCACATGACTCCGCTGTTGCTGCGCTCGCAACGTCGGTGGCCGACGAATCCCCAGCGGAGCAGCAACTGACACTATCGGCGTGCCGAGATCCATACGATGGGCCGTTCGGCCAACCAGGTTCACTGTGCCACGCGTCGCCGTCAATGTGCCTTCAGTGCCGCAATGCGGTCATCTTCCGCGACCACCTGCCACGCCTCATCGTGTACCGCGACGTACTCGATGACATCGAAAATGCCATGCCCCCAATCCAGTTCAGCGAGACCTACGGCCAGCAACGCGTCAACCTCGACGCCATCCTCGCGGAATTCCCATCCGACCAGATCGAGTCTGCCCGGCGACAGAACGCAGACCTGCATCGACCTCTAGGACAAAGAGCAGAACAATGACCAGCGAACTCGCGTCGGCGATTTCAGCGTGGAATCCACCCTTCGCCCCGGACGAACCCGTTCTACCAGCAGCTCGCCGGGTCGCACCCGGTCCCGAGCCGCGATTCGGCGATATGCCCCGATGGGACCTGACTGCAGGCGGAATCGCCCCCAACCTGAGCGCCTCTCGTGCACATCTGCGTTTCGACGACTTCCCCGGTGACTGGGTGCCGATCGCCAAGACGCTGGCAATGGCGATGCTGCAACCAACCCACACCGCCGTTCGCGAAGTGCACGTCTACCGGTCCAACCGCCCGTACAAGACGAAGTCGATCCAGCACGCCCTTGCCGAGCTCCGGTACCTCGCCAAATGGGCTAAGGGCCGCGGGTACACGGCCGACTTGTCGCAGTGGACCGATGACGACAGCGAGGCCTATCTCGCATCGGTTCGCGCCACCCGAGCAGTCACCGCCGAGCATTCCGCGAATGATCTTTTGCGCCACCTTGTGACCTTCGGGGCACTGATGCAAAACGGCGGGTTGCGGGTATCGGTGGGGTCATCTAAGACTGGGAGCTCGGGCGAGATCAAAACCCCGGTCATCCCCCCGGAGGCATTCTGGCCACTGGTCCGCGCCTGCTGGACCTACATCGACGTGTTTGCCCCTGATGTCGTTGCCGCCCGCGACGAAATCGATAATCTGGATGCCAGCCCACACCACGGCAAATGGCCGGCGGCACAAACCATCGACCGGGCGATCGACTCCTGGCTCACATCACCCGACGGTTTCATTCCGCTGCACATCTACACGCTCGGGCGCGGAAAGGCCGGCGAGATCAACTGGGATGGCCTGGCGCTGTGCACCACACCACGGATTCGGTCGACCAACTTCTACAACGGTTGCGGACCAGCCCGACGACAACGAGTACGCGATGCGATCGCCGCCGGCGTCCCCACCAAGTTCGGATATTCCAGCACTCAACCCGCCACCGTCGACCGTCCTAACGGGACGCGCGGACCATGGATCAGCGGATTCGACCGGGTGATCGTGAGCAAAGAACTCACCCAGATCCGCAATGCAGCTTACATTTTCGTCTCCATCATGACGATGATGCGCGACAGCGAAGTCCAAGGAATCGCAGCCGGCGCCATCGGCACACATTACGGCGCCCCCGCGGTAACCAGCATCCTC
>NZ_JBYCLA010000242.1:0-8570 GCF_057473665.1 Mycobacterium sp. TH-M25 | reverse complement strand
AGCAGTTGCTGGATGTCGACGAGGTCCGCAATGCGGTCCGACATACACCTTACCGCCTTTCATCACAAAGATCACCTGCTGGGTTACGCCGATGTCGACCAACGGATCTCCCGGCACGGCGATGATGTCGGCAAGCTGACCCTCGGCCAGCCGGCCCCGGTCGGTGACGTTGATCAACTCGGCCGCGACTGTGGTGGCGGCCCGCAGCACCGCCAGCGGCGGCATGCCCCACTCGACCAGCGTGACAAGCTCGTCGGCGTTCTTGCCATGTGGAATGGCCGGCGCATCCGTACCAACCGCGATCTTCACGCCGGCTTCGTAGGCGGCCTTGATCGACGTTTCCGCCTTGGGGAACATCTCGGCCGCTTTGTCTTGCAATACCTTCGGGGCGTGAGACACATCCATCGCCTGGGCGAGCCTGCGGGTGGTCACCAGAAACCGACCGTTGTCGACCAGCATCTGGATGGCCTCGTCGTCCATCAGGAACCCGTGCTCGATGCAGTCGATACCGCACGCGACCGCGTGTTTGACCGCTTCCGCGCCGTGGGTATGGGCGGCAACGCGCAGCCCGCGCCGATGCGCCTCGTCGACGATCGCTCGCAGTTCTTCGTCTGAATAGTGTTGCGCCCCAGCCTCGCCAGTCAACGACATGACGCCGCCGGAAACACATACCTTGATCAATTGCGCGCCATGCTTGATCTGGTAGCGCACCGCCTTGCGGACCTCGTCGACCCCGTTGGCGATGCCCTCCTCGACGGTGAGCTCGAGGGCGCCGGGCATGAACGCAGCGAACATCGTCGGGTCCAGGTGCCCGCCGGTGGGCGTGATCGCGTGGCCGGCCGGGACGATTCGGGGCCCGTCGATCCATCCCGCGTCGATGGCCTTGCCGAGCGCGACGTCGAGCAGGTAACCCCCGGTCTTGACGAACAATCCGAGGTTGCGCACGGTGGTGAACCCGGCTCGTAAGGTGCGACGGGCATTGCCGACGGCGCGCAGCACGCGGGTCGGGGGGTCGTCCTGCACCTGGGACAGCCCGGGCGTCTCGCCCCGCCCACCCATCAACAGGTTGACTTCCATGTCCATCAACCCCGGCAACAGGATCGAGTTGCCCAGGTCGATGGTCTCACCTTCGGGGGCGCCGCCGACACCGACGATCAGGTCTCCGTCGACGCGCAGGATGCCGGGCGAGATGATCTCGCCGGCGTCGACGTCGAGCAGGCCGGCAGCCTTGAGCGTGAGCACCGGTTAGATCACCGGCTCCCGAAGCACTTCGACCCAGGCCGCCCCGCTGTCGGGAACCCGCGGCTGCTTCCACGCCTCGATCGGGAACGACACCATGACCAGTGACTGCATGATGTGCATCAGCGTCCTCGCGTCCTCGGGAAGATCGTCCAAGGGGAACTTATCGCAGTACTCGATGACATCGTTGAGCTTGGGAAAAGCCACGTCGTAGAAGGCCTGCATCTCGGCCATCGTGGAGGACAACCGCTTGGCATACCGTTGCGGCTCGGTGGCCAGATCCCAGTCGAGATATGGTTCTAGAGCGACGAATTCAGACGGTAGCGGCATTGTTCTGGCGCTCCTTCGCCCATTTGGCGACGTAGTCGCCCGTGGTCTTGTGCAGGTGCCGGATCAGGATTTCCTGGTCGCAGAGCAGAAACTCCTTCACCGCCCGCGTGGCGATCATCGTCTGGGTCGCTTCCAGGGTGTTGGCATCCTGTAACGCGTATTCCTTGAACGTCACCGCGGCCAACTCCTGGGCCAGCCGTTCCCGCGCATTGCGCGGCGGAACGAAATACAGCGTGGATTCGAAGATGTGTTTGTCCACTGCGGTCGGCCAGTAATGGTAGGTCAAAAACCACCCAGGTTCCCAGATCAGCAGCATGAAGTTCGGATAGAACAGCCACGAGTCGATGCCCCACTGCGGCACTCGCTTCACGTTGACACCCGTTGGTAGCTCAAGGTTTTCGATGATCTCCGGCTTGTCCCAAGGCCCGAATAATCCGCTGCGCAGCACCTGGTCCATCGGTTTGACCATGGACATATCCGGGGGCGGCGCCTGGCCGCCCCAGGTTGACTGCAAGTTGTGCGGACCGGCCAATTCGTAGTGCAGCGCTTGGTAGCCGAACTTCTGGATCTTGGCGGCTTCCTCTTTGGTGTACTGACCCTGATGCAGGATCGGCGCGTGGTAGAACTCGACGAACGCGTCGATAAACAGCTTCCAGTTGCTGCCGACCTCGGCCCGATAGGAATAGGTCTCGGTCATCTCGTGGAAGGGGTAGCCCTCGATGCCCTTGGCCAGCGATCCGAGGTAATCGGTCAGCGGCTTGGCATGCTGGTCGAAGTTGATGAAGATGAAGCCTTCCCACAGCTCGCAGCGGACGCCGACCAGGCCGTAGTCGCTCTTGTCGACGTCGAAGAACTCCTCTTCCTGCTGGATGAAGGTCAGCTTGCCGTCGAGGTCGTAGCGCCAGGCGTGGTACTTGCAGGTGAACTGGCGGCAGGTACCCGAGGTCTCCTCGTTCGGAAAGTCGTTCCACACCAACTTGTTTCCGCGGTGGCGGCACACGTTGTGGTACGCCTTGACCGAGCCGTCCTTGGTCTTGACGATGATCACCGACATGCCCTTGCCCGCCGACGGGAGCTCTTTGGTGAAGTAGCTGCCGGTGCGCGGAAGGCGCTCCACCCGGCCGACGTTCAGCCAGGTGCGCTTGAACACCGCGTCACGCTCGGCTTCGAAGAACGCCGGATCGATCGAGTCGGTGTAATCCACCGGCGCGGTACCCAGTTCCGGATAGTTCTCGGTCCAACTACCCGCTTCGGGCTTGGGAAAGTGTGCCAACGTCCTTACCTCTCATGTGTTCCGCCGTCGTGGTCGTCTTCGACCTCGACGCCAAAAGTGTTCACTGCCATTGCCAGTGCGATGTAGTTGCCGACTGTAAAGACCAGGTCCATTCGCTGTTGTTCGTCGAGGTGTTCGCAGAGAACAGCCCAGGTCTGATCGGATACGTTGGTCTTCTCGTCGAGTTCATCGACGGCGCAGATCAGTGCGCGATCAAAGTCGTTGGCTGCGTGGCCGGATCGCGCCGCCTCGATGTCGGCGTCGGTCAACCCGACTTCCAAGCCCATCTCGACGTGATGCGACCACTCGTAGGCGCAGCCGCGGCGATGCGCGACGCGCAGAATTACCTGTTCGCGGACGCGGGGCGGCAGGGTTGACCCGTACAGCAGGTAGGTGCTGAATTTGAGGTACTCCCGAGTCAGCTTCGGATGGCGCGCCAGGGTGGACAGCAGCGTGCCGGCGTCCGCCGGGTTGCGCCGCTCCTCGGGAAGCATGATCGAGACCGCGCGGCGGGCGGCGTCGTCCCACTGGTCCGCCGGTAGCGGGGACACGCGCATGCGGGCTCCTCAGGTAAGAGAATCATATTCTCATATTTGACCAATAGGTTTCCATGAACTCCCGGATTGGTCAATCTTCGGTGCCTCACCTGCAGTGACTTTGCTCAGCCGGGCGGCCGCGAGCGGGGCCTCAATCCGTGTCGGACAGCGTCGGCGGTAGCCTCAAGATGTTGATTCTCGCGATTGGAGAAGCTAGTTTCCATAGAACAAGAGAAGCTGGCGGCGAGAGCGATTCGTGCACGGGCCGACCGCGGCTTCGCGACAATCACGAGATGGCGGCGAGCCAACGACCAGGTGGGTCTCGAATGGCCCCCACGGAGAGGATCGGGCAGTGAACAAAGACGACATGATTCTGATCAGCGTTGACGACCACACCGTCGAGCCACCGGACATGTTCAAGGACCACCTGCCGAAGAAATACGTCGACGACGCCCCGCGCCTGGTGCACAACGACGATGGGTCGGATACCTGGCAGTTCCGCGACACCATCATTCCCAACGTGGCGCTGAACGCGGTCGCCGGTCGCCCGAAAGAGGAGTACGGGCTGGAGCCGCAGGGCCTCGACGAGATCCGCCCGGGTTGTTACAACGTCGACGAGCGCGTCAAAGACATGAACGCCGGTGGCATCCTGGCCTCGATCTGTTTCCCGTCGTTCCCGGGCTTCGCCGGGCGGCTGTTCGCCACCGAAGACCACGACTTCTCGGTCGCGCTGGTGCAGGCCTACAACGACTGGCACATCGAGGACTGGTGCGGGGCTTACCCGGCACGGTTCATCCCGATGGCGATTCCGGTGATCTGGGACGCCGAAGAATGCGCCAAAGAGGTCCGACGGGTCTCCAAGAAGGGTGTGCACGCCCTGACCTTCACCGAGAACCCCGCGGCGATGGGTTATCCCAGCTTCCACAGTGACTATTGGACGCCGTTGTGGGAAGCGTTGTGCGACACCGACACCGTGATGAACGTGCACATCGGATCCTCGGGCCGGCTGGCGATCACGGCCCCCGACGCGCCGATGGACGTGATGATCACCCTGCAGCCGATGAACATCGTGCAGGCCGCAGCAGACCTGTTGTGGTCCAAGCCGATCAAGCAATACCCGGACCTCAAGGTCGCCCTGTCCGAGGGCGGCACCGGATGGATTCCCTACTTCCTCGAGCGCGCCGACCGCACCTACGAAATGCACTCGACGTGGACCCACCAGGACTTCAAGGGCAAGTTGCCCAGCGACGTGTTCCGCGAGCACTTCCTGACCTGCTTCATCAGCGACAAGGTGGGCGTCAAGCTGCGCAACATGATCGGCATCGACAACATCTGCTGGGAAGCCGACTACCCGCACAGCGACTCGATGTGGCCCGGCGCCCCCGAGGAACTCTGGGAAGTGCTGTCGGAGAACAACGTGCCGGACGACGAGATCAAGAAGATGTCGTACCAGAACGCGATGCGCTGGTACTCGTTCGACCCCTTCAGCCATATCACCGAAGCCCAGGCCACCGTGGGCGCATTGCGCAAGTCCGCTGAGGGACACGATGTTTCGATCCAGGCGCTCTCAAAGCACGAGCACGGCGGCGCCAGCTTCGCCGACTTCGCCGCCAGCGCGAAAGAACTGACCGGCAACAAGGACTGAGACACCACCGAAAGCCGGTGCTTGAACCGATCAAAGGAGATTTCGCAGTGGCCGGTGGTGGGATGAGCTTTGAGCTGACCGATGACCAGCAGCTGATCCGCACGTCGGTCGCTGAGCTGGCGTCGAAGTTCGACGACCAGTACTGGATGGAAAAAGACCTCGCGCACGAGTTCCCGCAGGAGTTCTACGACGCGATCGCCACCGGCGGCTGGCTCGGCATGACGATCCCCGAGGAATACGGCGGCCACGGACTCGGCATCACCGAGGCCACGCTGCTGCTCGAGGAGGTGTCGCGGTCGGGTGCGGCCATGAACGGCGCCAGCGCGATCCACCTGACGATCTTCGGCATGCAGCCGGTCGTCAAGCACGGCTCCGAGGAGTTGAAGGCCAGGACTCTTCCGCGAATCGTCAACGGCGATCTGCACGTGTGCTTCGGCGTCACCGAACCCGGTGCGGGCCTGGACACCTCGCGCATCACGACGTTCGCCAAGCGCGAAGGCGACACCTACCGGATCAACGGGCGCAAGGTCTGGATCTCCAAGGCGCTGGAGTCCGAGAAGATCCTGCTGCTGACCCGCACCACCCCCTTCGACGAGGTGACCAAGAAGACCGACGGCATGACGCTGTTCCTCACCGACCTCGATCGCGACCACGTCGACATCCGGCCGATCAAGAAGATGGGCCGCAACGCCGTCAGCTCCAACGAGGTCTTCATCGACGATTTGGTCGTCCCGGTCGAGGATCGCGTCGGCGACGAGGGCCAAGGCTTCAAGTACATCCTCGACGGTCTCAATCCGGAGCGGATGCTGATCGCCGCGGAGGCACTCGGCATCGGACGCGTCGCGCTGGAGAAGGCCGTCAAGTACGGCAACGAGCGCGTGGTGTTCGACCGTCCGATCGGGATGAATCAGGGTTTACAGTTCCCGCTGGCCGACTCGCTGGCCCGCCTGGACGCCGCGGAACTGGTGCTGCGCAAGGCCACCTGGCTCTATGACAACGGCAAACCCTGTGGCCGCGAAGCGAATACCGCCAAGTACCTCTGTGCCGACGCCGGATTCGGTGCGGCCGATCGGGCGCTGCAACTACACGGCGGCATGGGCTACTCGGAGGAGTACCACGTGTCGCGCTACTTCCGCGAGTCGCGTCTGATGAAGATTGCGCCGGTCAGTCAGGAGATGATTCTCAACTTCCTCGGCGAGCACGTCTTGGGAATGCCGCGGAGCTACTGATGAGATCAGGGCCGCTGACGGGCATCACCGTGGTGGCCCTCGAGCAAGCGGTGTCGGCGCCGATGTGCACCCGCGTGCTCGCCGATTTCGGTGCGCGGGTCATCAAGGTCGAGAATCCGCAGGGTGGGGACTTCGCCCGCTACTACGACGACGTCGTCAATGGGCTTGCCGCGCACTTTGTGTGGGCCAACCGTGGCAAGGAGTCGGTGACGCTCGATCTGAAAGCCGAGGCAGGGCGCGACATTCTGCACCGGTTGCTCGACCGCGCCGATGTGCTGGTGTCCAACCTCGCGCCAGGGTCGGTGTCGCGTCTCGGCCTCGGGGCCGCCGATCTGGAGCAGCGTCATCCGAACGTCATCGCGGTCGAGATCGACGGGTACGGTCCCGGCGGGCCACTGTCGCACAAGCGTGCCTACGATCTGCTGGTCCAGGCCGAGTCAGGCGCCTGCGCCGTCACCGGCAGTCCCGGCGCACCGGCGAAACCCGGCCCACCAGTGGCCGACATCAGCACCGGGTTGTACTCGGCGCTGTCGATTCTGGCGCTGCTGTATGCACGTGACGCGCAGTCGACTCCCGGTGGCCACGGCAACACGGTCGGGCTCAGCCTGCTCGACACCATGACGGAATTGATGGGGTACCCGCTGACCTACACCCGGTATTCCGGTATCAATCAGGAGCCGTTGGGCATGAGTTCGCCCGCAGTGGCACCCTACGGGTCCTATCGCACCGCTGACGGTCAGACCGTCGTACTGGGTACCACCAACGACGCTGAGTGGCAGCGGCTTTCACGACAGATGATCGGGCGCGACGATCTTGCCGGCGATCCACGATTCGCCCACAATTCCGGCCGCTGCGCGCACCGCGACATTTTGGACGAGGCGATCGGCGCCTGGTGCGCCGCGCACGACCTGGAGCATGTGCAGAAAACGGCCGACGCCGCCGGGATCGGGAATTCGCGCTACAACCTGCCCAGCGAAGTGCTGGTCCACCCGCAGCTGACGGCGCGTGACCGCTGGCGGCAGGTCGACACACCTGCCGGGCCGATTCAGGCTCTGCTGCCACCGCCCGTGATCGCCGGCTATCAGCCCCCGATGGGCGCGGTGCCCGGTCTGGGGCAGCACACCGATATGGTGCTCACCGAACTCGGCTACGGCGCTGACGAAATCGACGGCCTGCGAGGGCAGGGCGCCATCGGAGCGGCGTACCCCTGATGCCCGACGAGCCCGTGCTGCTGTGCAGCGACCGCGGCGGCGTGCGGACGCTGACCCTCAACCGGCCGCGGCGCAAGAATGCGATCAACCGCGAACTCTGGATCGAGCTGGCGCAGGCACTGACCGTCGCGGGCAAAGACGACGGCGTCCGCGCGCTGGTGCTGACCGGTGCCGGCGGGGCATTCTGCTCGGGCGCCGACATCTCGACCCCGGACGACGGTCATCCCGTCCACAAGCTGCAGCGGCTGACCGACGTCGCATTGGCGCTGCACGAGTTGTCGGTGCCGACGATCGCGAAGGTCCATGGCGTCGCGGTCGGGGCGGGCTGGAATCTGGCGCTGGGCTGCGACCTGGTGGTGGCGACTCCGGACTCGACCTTCTCGCAGATCTTTTCCAAACGGGGGCTGTCGGTCGACCTCGGCGGCTCATGGTTGCTACCGAAAATCGTCGGCCTGCAACAGGCCAAGCGACTGGTGTTGCTGGCCGAATTGATCGGAGCCGCTGAGGCCCACGCACTGGGTTTGGTGACGTGGGTGGTGGGCGCCGCCGAGATCGATACCTTCGTCGACGGCGTCGCGGCCCGACTCGCCGCCGGGCCACCGATTGCGTTGGCGCACAGCAAGGCGTTGTTGAACGAGGGCGCCGACCGGACCATGCGCGACGCCCTGGCCAACGAAGCCCGCGCACAGGTCGGTAACTTCGCCACGGTGGACTCGGCAGAGGCGTATGCCGCTTTCGCCGCCAAACGTGACCCGTCGTTCACGGGGCAGTGGGCGGTCAAGAGATCGGAGCAGAACAATGCGTGAAACAGTCATCGTCGAGGCCGTACGGACTCCGGTCGGCAAGCGCAACGGTGGCCTGTCGGCCATCCACGCCGCCGACCTTTCGGCCGTCGTGCTCAACGAACTCGTGGAGCGCGCCGGGATCGACCCGAACGTCATCGACGACGTCATCTGGGGATGCGTGTCGCAGGTCGGTGACCAGTCCAGCAACATCGGCCGTTACGCCGTGCTCGCCGCCGGCTGGCCCGCGCACTTTCGGGGCACCACTATCAACCGCGCCTGCGGCTCGTGCCAGCAGGCGCTCGACTTCGCCGCGCAGGCGGTG
>NZ_JBYCLA010000241.1:0-4901 GCF_057473665.1 Mycobacterium sp. TH-M25 | reverse complement strand
GCCGATCGTGACAAACCCGCGTTCGTGACTGCCGGTTCGATTCTGCAGGCCGCACTGAAACAGCGTGCCGCCGCAGATCAGGTGCCGCAGAACGTCTGGTAGTCACCGCAACCGTCTGGTGCCGGGTGCGCGTAGCGCTCCAGGCCCGGTCGCTCGAGGTACGGGTCGCTGATTGCAACGAGTAACTGCTGGAAGGGATTCAGATCCCCGGCGGTTGCGGCTCCCAGCGCTTCCTCGACGAGATGGTTGCGCGGGATGTAGCTCGGGTTGCTCCGATCCATCAGTGCCGCATCGGGATTCAGCGCTTGCCAGCGTGAGATCCAGGTGTCGATGCCAGGTATTTGAAGGCCTGCGGCGGGGCTGCTGAGGGCGCGGAAGAACGAGGTGTAGTCGGCTCGGCCCTCCTTGAGCAGCGCGAGCAGATCCTCGGACAACGACGTGACCGTGGCGGCGTCGATATCGGCCGCCAGCCCGAGCTTGACCCGCATCCCGTCAGTCCACGTCGCGTCGTACTGATCGCGGAAAACGTGGAAAGCCTTCTGCGCGAGGACAACCCCGTCATCGACGGCGTCGGCCAGCAGCGGCAGCAGCGACTCGGCGAACCTGGCGAGATTCCACCCGGCGATCGCCGGCTGGTTGCCGTACGCGTAACGACCCCAGCGATCGATCGAGCTGAATACCGTGTCGGGATCGTAGGCCTCCATGAAGGCGCACGGGCCGTAGTCGATGGTCTCACCCGAGATCGTCATGTTGTCGGTGTTCATCACCCCGTGGACGAAGCCGATCAGCATCCACCGCGCCATTAGCGACGCCTGCACCGCGGCCACCGCCTCCAACAGCGCGAGGTAGGGGTTCTCGAGCATCGCGGCACCGGGATAATGGCGGGCGATCGCATGGTCGGCCAACCGGCGCACCAGGTCGAGATTGCCGGTGGCCGCCGCGTATTCGAAACTGCCCACTCGCAGATGGCTGGCGGCGACGCGGGTGAGCACGGCTCCGGGCAGTGGTGTCTGGCGGTGTACGGTGCGGCCGGTGGCCACGACTGCCAGCGATCGTGTGGTCGGGACGCCCAGCGCGTGCATCGCCTCGCTGACGACGTACTCACGCAGCATCGGCCCGACTGCCGCCAGCCCGTCGCCGCCGCGGGCGAACGGCGTGGGGCCCGACCCCTTGAGGTGAATGTCGCGCAACCGCCCGTCGACGTCGGCGAGCTCGCCGAGCAGCAATGCGCGGCCGTCGCCCAGTTGCGGCACGTATCCGCCGAATTGATGCCCTGCGTAGGCCTGGGCGACCGGCCTGGCCCCGTCGGGAACCTGGTCGCCCACTAGGAAGCTCAGCCCGTCGGCGCTGTGCAACCAGGCCGGGTCGAGCCCGAGTTCGCCGGCCAGCGGTGTGTTGACGACCAGCAGCCGCGGGTCGGGGAAGGTCTGAGCGTGCCAGCTGACAGCCATCTCGGGCAGGTCGCTGGCGAAGCGGTCGTGCAGAGCAACGGCAGTGTCGGGTGTGATGCTCATCGTGCCCAGCCTACGGGCGGCGCAGCCGGTGACCAGCCTGACTAACATCGACGGGGCCAACCACCGTAGAAGGAGCCGTCACCGCAATGCTAGAGCCGCATGAGGTCGACCGCCTCTTTCCCGCCGACCTGCCCGAGCCCATCGAGTGGGAACAGCGCTACCCGCCCCGCGACCTGCCCGCCGACGCCCAGGTGACCCGGTTGGCCCCGTCGCCGACCGGCTTCATTCACCTCGGCGGCATCTACACCGCGATGATCGACGCATCGGTCGCGCACCAGAGCCATGGCCGCTACTTCGTGCGGATCGAAGACACCGACCAGTCGCGCGAGGTGGCCGGAGCCTACGAACAATTCGATCGGGCGTTTGCCTACTTTCGGGTCATTCCCGACGAGGCCGTCGGCGCCGGTGGCGATTACGGGCCCTACCGTCAGTCCGAGCGCGCGACGATTTATCTGAGCTATGCGCGGGAGATGTTGCGCGCCGGCAAGGCGTACCTGTGCTTCGCGACGTCGGATCAGCTCACCGAGATCCGCACCCGCCAGCAACAGCTCAAGCGGCCGACCGGTTACTACGGTGAATGGGCGATCTGGCGCGACGCCGACGATGCCGCGGTCCGCGAGCAGTTGGACTCAGGCGCGCCCTACGTCGTGCGTTTCCGCTCGCCCGGCCGCACCGGCGGACGAGCATCCTTCATCGACGCGATCCGCGGCGAATTGTCGATGGAGAACAACTACAACGACGTGGTGATCCTGAAATCATCTGCGTCGGTGCAACTTCCGACCTACCACTTCGCCCACGCCGTCGACGACCACCTGATGCGATGCAACCTGGTGATCCGCGGCGAGGAGTGGCTGTCGTCGACGGCGTTGCATCTGCAGTTGTTCGAGGCGCTGGGTTTCCAGGCGCCCACCTACGCCCACATCGCGCTGCTGATGAAGCAGATCCCCGGGGGCAAGCGCAAACTGTCCAAGCGCAAAGACCCCGAGGCCGACGTCGACTTCTACATCCGCTCGGGCTATCCTGCCGATGCCGTGCTGTATTACCTGCGCGGGCTGGCCAACGGGCGGCTGGCCGAGGTTCCGCTGCCCGACGCCCTCGCTGCGACGATCTCGCTTGCCGAGTGCGGCGGCGCGGGGCCGCTGGTGGACCTGGTGAAGCTGGAAGACATCAGCGCAGACCACATCGCGACACTGACCGGTGCGCAGATCTATGCCGCGCTGACGACGTGGGCGGCCGAGTTCGATCCCGAGCTGCGGGAGGTGATCGAGGCCCGTCCGGAGCAGACCCTGGCCGCGCTCGCCGTCGAGCGTGACGGCGTCGACAACCCACGAAAAGACCTGCGCAAGTGGTCGGATTTCCGCGACGCGTACGGCTTTTTCTTTGCCGACCTGTTCACGTTGGTGGCTGCCGACGACGCGCAACTGGAGCTGCCGATCGACCTGGTCCGGTCCTTCGCCGGCGAATTCGTCGCGGGCTACCAGGATCTCGACGACCCGGTGCAGTGGTTCCAGCAGATCCGCGACCTGGCCATGAAGTTCGGTTTCGCGGGTAACGCGAAGGAATACAAAAAGAACCCCGATGCCTACCCCGGTTCGATCCGGGAGGCCTCGCAGCTGATTCGGGTCGGCCTGACCGGTTCGACCAAAAGTCCCGACCTGTTCCAGATCGCGCGCACCCTCGGGCGCGACGAAGTGATCCGGCGAATCACCACCCTGACGGGGTAGCGCCGGTCCATCGGGGCGGCGTTCGCTCAGGTGCAGTGCTCCGGCAGCTTCTTCGGCACAATCGACGCCATGGTGGTCAATCCTCGCGCCGGTCAGCCGGCCCTGCCCGAAGACCTCGTCGACCTGCCCCATCTGGTCACGGCGTACTACTCGGTCGAACCCGATCCCGACGACGCCGCTCAACAGGTGGCATTCGGAACGTCGGGGCATCGCGGCTCGGCCCTCAACGGCGCGTTCAACGAGGCGCACATCCTGGCTATCACTCAGGCGATCGTCGAGTACCGCGGCGCGCACGGCACAGGCGGTCCGCTGTTCCTCGGCCGGGACACCCACGGGCTGTCGGAGCCGGCGTGGGTGTCGGCGCTCGAAGTGCTCGCCGCCAACGACGTCGTCACCGCTGTCGACTCTGCCGACCGCTACACGCCCACTCCCGCAATCAGCCACGCCATCCTCACCTACAACCGGGGCCGCAGTGCCGGACTGGCCGACGGGATCGTGGTGACGCCGTCGCACAACCCGCCCTATGACGGTGGCTTCAAATACAATCCGCCCAACGGTGGTCCGGCCGACACCGCCGCGACCAACGCAATTGCCCAGCGCGCCAACGAGATTCTCAAAAACGGCGAGGCGGTGAAGCGGGTGCCGTTGGCCCGCGCACTGCAGACCGTCGAGCGACACGACTACCTGGACGCCTACGTCGCCGATCTGCCGAACGTGGTCGACCTCGACATCATCGGTAAGGCGGGGATCAGGATCGGCGCCGACCCGCTCGGCGGGGCCAGCGTCGACTACTGGGCCGCGATCGCCGAGCGGCACCACCTCGATCTGACCGTGGTCAATCCGCTGGTCGACGCGACCTGGCGGTTCATGACGCTCGACCACGACGGCAAGATCCGGATGGACTGCAGCTCGCCAGACGCGATGGCGGGGCTCGTGCGAACGGTGACCGGCAACCCCGACCGCTACCAGATCGCCACCGGCAACGACGCCGACTCCGACCGGCACGGCATCGTCACCCCTGACGCCGGCCTGATGAACCCGAATCACTATCTGGCGGTGGCGATCGACTACCTCTACACGCATCGGCCGAACTGGCCCGAGGGTGTGGCCGTCGGCAAGACCGCGGTCAGCTCGTCGATCATCGACCGGGTGGTGGCCGGCCTGGGACGAAGGCTGGTCGAGGTGCCCGTCGGGTTCAAGTGGTTCGTCGACGGTCTGATCGGCGGCATCGTCGGATTCGGCGGCGAGGAGTCGGCTGGGGCGTCGTTCCTGCGCCGCGACGGCTCGGTGTGGACCACCGACAAGGACGGCATCATCTTGGCCCTACTGGCCGGCGAGATCTTGGCCGTCACGGGCAAGACGCCGTCGCAGCGTTATCTGGAACTGACCCAGAAGTACGGCACGCCCAGCTACGCGCGACTCGACGCGCCGGCGAACCGCGAGCAGAGGGCCCGGCTGTCAAAGCTGTCGCCCGAGCAGGTGAGCGCGACGGAGTTGGCCGGTGAGGAGATCACCGCGAAGCTGACGACGGCGCCGGGTAACGGCGCCCCGTTGGGCGGATTGAAGGTGACGACGGCCAACGCGTGGTTCGCCGCACGGCCGTCGGGCACCGAGGACGTGTACAAGATCTACGCCGAGTCATTTCGTGGTCCAGATCACTTTT
>NZ_JBYCLA010000240.1:0-8491 GCF_057473665.1 Mycobacterium sp. TH-M25 | reverse complement strand
GCGAACCCCAGTTCGGGATGGCGGTGCAGGTCTTTGAACAGCTCGACCAGGCGAGCTGCGTCGGCGTCGACGGCGGTCTGCACGCGCTCTGAAAGTGTGGTCACGGTGGTGAACTCTCCCGGGTTGGGGCGGGCCGGTCGAACACCGGTCAGCGTAACGGCCGTCTCGGGACCGCGGGCGACGAACACAGCCCTTGACTGTGACGCCACTCACAGTAGAATGACCACTGGTCACTGACGCGAGGAGGGGCGAATGCCGACGGTCACCTGGGCTCGCGTCGACCCCGCGCGCCGCGCAGCGGTGATCGAAGCCGCGGAAGCGGAGTTCGGTGCGCACGGCTTTTCCGGCGGCAGCCTGAATGTGATCGCGCGACGGGCAGGCGTGGCCAAAGGCAGTTTGTTCCAATACTTTGCCGACAAGCGCGACCTGTACGCGTACGTCACCGACGTCGCGAGCCAACGGGTCCGGGCCTACATGGAGGCCCGGATCGGTGACCTGGACCCGAGTCGGCCGTTCTTCGATTTCCTGACCGACTGGCTCGACGTCTGGATCGCCTATTTCGCCGAGCACCCGCACGAACGTTCACTGCACGCGGCGGCCAGCCTGGAAGTCGACACCGACGCCCGGGTCAGCGTGCGCAGCGTCATCCATCGCCACTATCTGGAAGTGCTGCGGCCACTGGTGCGCGAGGCGCAACTGCGCGGCGACTTCCGCAAGGACGCCGACACCGAAGCGTTGATGTCGTTGCTGCTGTTGATCTTTCCGCATCTGGCGTTGGCGCCGTACATGCGCGGGCTGGATCCGATCCTGGGTCTGGACGAGCCCAGCCCGGAGCAGCCGGCCCTGGCGGTGCGCCGCCTGGTCGCGGTCCTGTCAGCCGCCTTCGTTTCCCTAGACAGCAAAAGTGTTCGTACCGCATAAGATCTGAGGAGCTCTGATGACACGCATTGGTTCGAATTCGCTCAAGGCCGGTGGGCTCAGCTGGGACAGCTTGCCGCTCAAGCTCTTTGCCGGCGGCAACGCGAAATTCTGGAATCCCGCCGATATCGACTTCTCCCGTGACCGCGCCGACTGGGAGAAACTCAACGACGACGAACGTGATTTCGCCACCCGGCTGTGCGCGCAGTTCATCGCCGGCGAGGAAGCGGTCACCGAGGACATCCAGCCGTTCATGTCCGCGATGCGCCAAGAAGGACGGCTGGGCGATGAGATGTATTTGACCCAGTTCGCTTTCGAAGAGGCCAAGCACACCCAGGTGTTCCGGCTCTGGCTTGATGCGGTCGGGATGACCGAGGACCTGCAGGGCTACCTCGAGCCGCTGCCGGCGTACCGGACGATGTTCTACGACGAACTGCCGGACTGTCTCAACGCCCTGTCCTCGGACGCCTCACCGGCGGCCCAGATCCGGGCGTCGGTCACCTACAACCATGTCGTCGAGGGCATGTTGGCGCTCACCGGCTACTACGCCTGGCACAAGATTTGCGTGACACGCGGAATACTGCCGGGGATGCAGGAATTGGTGCGCCGCATCGGTGACGACGAGCGTCGGCACATGGCGTGGGGCACCTTCACCTGCCGCCGTCATATCGCCGCCGACGACACCAACTGGACGGTGTTCGAGAACCGGATGAACGAGTTGATGCCGATCGCCCTCGACGCGACAGCGCAGGGGTTCGCCCTGTTCGACGTGCCGCCGTTCGATCTGGTGCAGGACGAAATGATGCAGTACGCCGCCGACAAGGGCATGCGCAGGTTCGGCACGATCAGCAGCGCCCGCGGCCGCCCGCTCGGCGAGATCGACGTCGACTACTCCCCGGTGCAACTGGAAGACACCTTCGCCGAGGAGGACGAGAAGGCACTCGCGGCCGTCTAGTTTCGTCGAGATCGACGCCAGCGCGGGAAAGGTCGAGAAGGTCCCGCGCCAGCGTCGATCTCAACGCGTACGGTTTCTAGCCCACCCAGACGGTTTTGGCGTTGCAGAACGCGCGGATGCCGAGGTTCGCGAGTTCACGCCCGTAGCCGGATCGCTTGACACCGCCGAACCCGAGCTCGGGGTAGGACACCGTCATCCCGTTGATGAACACCTGGCCGGCCTCGATGTCGTCGATGAACCGCTCCTGCTCGGCCTCGTCGTTGGTCCACGCGTTGGAACCGAGACCGAACGTGGTGGCATTGGCGATCTCGATCGCCTCGTCGATGCCCGACGCGCGGTACATCGAGGCGACCGGGCCGAACACCTCTTCGGTGTAGAGCGCCATGTCCTTGGTGATGTCGGTGACCACCGTCGGCGGGTAGAACCAGCCGGGCTGGTCGGGCACCTTGCCGCCCAGGCGGACCTTCGCGCCCGCGGCGACGGCCTCGGCTACCTGCTGGGCGATCTCGTCGCGGCCGGACTCGGTGGCCAGTGGACCCACATCGGTGTCCGGATCGGTCGGGTCGCCGACCTTGAGCGCGGCCATCTTCTCCACAAACTTGTCGACGAACGCGTCGTAGATGTCGGTGTGCACGATGAATCGCTTGGCCGCGATGCAGGACTGGCCGTTG
This sequence comes from Mycobacterium sp. TH-M25, assembly GCF_057473665.1. Lineage (NCBI taxonomy): Bacteria > Bacillati > Actinomycetota > Actinomycetes > Mycobacteriales > Mycobacteriaceae > Mycobacterium > Mycobacterium sp. TH-M25. Next base: position 5,947 of record NZ_JBYCLA010000240.1, on the reverse strand, counting down.
TTTTGCACCCGGGCGGTGACGGCGGTCTTGACGGCTTCCTCCAGGTCGACCGACGGCATCACGATGAACGGGTCGCTGCCGCCGAGTTCCATCACGGTCGGCTTGATCTCGTCACCGCAGATTGCGGCGACGGACTGGCCGGCCGGCTCGCTTCCGGTGAGCGTCGCCGCTTTCACCCGAGGGTCGCGCAGAATGGCTTCCACCGCACTGGACGACACCAGCAGTGTTTGGAAACAGTTCTCCGGAAATCCGCCGCGCGCGATCACGTCGGAGAGATACAGCGCCGACTGCGGAACGTTGGACGCGTGCTTGAGCAGGCCGACGTTGCCGGCCATCAGCGCGGGCGCGGCGAACCGGACGGCCTGCCACAGCGGGAAGTTCCACGGCATCACGGCCAGCACCACGCCGAGCGGCTGCCAGCGGGTGTAGGCCCGTTTCGCGCCGACCTTCGACGCTTCGGCGGGCTCGTCGGCCAGCAGCTTCTCGGCGTTCTCGGCGTAGTACCGAAAACCCTTGGCGCACTTGAGCGCCTCGGCCTTGGCGGACGTGAGCGTCTTACCCATCTCCAGGGTCATCATCGCGCCGACCTCGTCGGCTTCTTTTTCGAGCAGGTCCGCCGTGGCGTTTGCCCACTCGGCGCGCTGGGCAAACGTGGTGTTGTGGCGGTAGTCCAGGAATCGTTCGTGGGCTCGGGCGATCGCGGCTTCGACCTCGGCGTCGGTAGCAGGGGTGAAGGTTTTGACTGTCTCCCCGGTGGCCGGGTTGACGGTGGCGATGGGCACGCTGACATCCTTCGGTTGCGATAGTTGTTGGATCCTTCAACACCTACCCTGCCACTAACGTTCCCCAAACGGAGGTGCCAATGAGCAAAGCTGCCGAGCTAATAGTCAAGTGCCTGGAAAACGAGGGCGTCGGGGTGGTATTCGGGCTGCCGGGAGAAGAGAACATCCGCTTCGTGCAGGCGTTGGCCGCGTCCCGCATCCGCTATGTGCTCACCCGGCACGAGCAGGCGGCGTCGTTCATGGCCGAAATGTACGGCCGGGTCACCGGCCGGGCGGCGGTGGTGTCGTCGACGCTGGGTCCGGGGGCGATCAACATGCAGCTCGGCGTCGCCGACGCCACCACCAACAGCACGCCGGTGGTCGCGATCTCGGCCCAGGAGGGCCAGAACCGGCAGTACAAGGAATCGCACCAGTATGTCGATCTGGTGTCGATGTTCGCGCCGATCGCCCGGTGGGCCGCTGGCATCCCGACCGCCCAGGCGATTCCGGAGATGGTCCGCAAAGCGTTCAAGCTGGCCGAGACCGAACGCCCGGCCGCGGTGTACCTCGCGGTGCCCGAGCACATCGATGCCGATGAAGCCGACTATGACCTAGGGCCCCTGCCGCGCAACGTCGTCCGTGCCGAGGCACCGGCGTTCGCCCAGGTGGAGCGCGCCGTCGACATCCTGCGTCACGCCAAGCGCCCGGTGGTGCTGGCCGGCCACGGTGCCGCGCGCGCCGGCGCGACCGACGCCCTGGTCCGGTTCTCCGAGAAGTTCGGCATCCCGGTGGCCAGCACCTTCCACGGCAAAGGCGTCATGCCCGACGACCATCCCAACGCGATTGGGGCGCTGGGGTTCATGCGGCACGACTACGTGAACTTCGGCTTCGACAACGCCGATGTGATTCTCGCAGTGGGATATGAGTTGCAGGAGTTCGACCCGGTCCGCATCAACCCGAAGGCCGACAAGAAGATCATCCACATCCACCGCTTTCCGGCCGAGGTCGATGCGCACTACTCGGTCGATGTCGGGATCATCGGAGATATCAGCGCCGCACTCGACGCGCTCACCGAGGCGTTGGACGATCATGTCTTCGTGGCCGGCCCCGACATCCCCGGCGCGGGTCTGCTCGACGAGGAATTCACTCGTGGACAACAGGATTCGCGCTATCCGTTGGCGCCGGCGCGGGTGGTCGCCGACACCCGGGCCGCGTTGGGCCGCAGCGACGTCGTGCTGGTCGACACCGGCGCCACCAAGATGTGGATGGCCCGTCTCTATCCGACGTACCAACGCAACACCTGCCTACTCTCGAACGGCTTGTCCACCATGGGTTTCGCGCTGCCTGGTGCGCTCGGGGTCAAGCTGGCGCAGCCGGACGCCAAGGTGCTGGCGGTGGCCGGCGACGGCGCCTTTCTGATGAATTCGCAGGAGATCGAGACCGCCGTGCGTGAGCAGATACCGCTGGTCGTGCTGATTTGGGAGGACGGCGGCTACGGTCTGATCGAATGGGAGATGGACCTCGAACTCGGCGAGCATCACTACGTGAAATTCGGAAATCCCGATATCGTGAAGTACGCGGAAAGCTTTGGCGCGAAAGGCTATCGGATCTCTGCAGCCGACGAGCTGCTGCCGACCCTGCGGACCGCGCTGGCCGATGACGGGGTGTCGCTGATCTGCTGTCCGGTCGATTACTCGGAAAATATGCGACTGACCGACCGCCTCGGCGAGCTCGACGAGACGCTGTAGCGCTACCGCTCAGGGTCCGGCGTCACCGTCGAGGCCGCTACCGCGGCAAGGGAGATCAGTGCCAGCAATTGCACCCAGGGCGAATGACCTGCGTAGCCGTCGACCGAACGCCACGGATGGCGGGACAGGGCGGCACCGGCCAAGATCAGCCCGCCGGCACCCAGCCACAGTGTGACAGTGTCACGCCGCTCCGGTCGACCGCGCAGCACCCAGCGCAAGCCCAGCGCCACAACGAAGATCACCGCCCCGGCCCATCCGGCGATCACCACGCCGGCACCCACCATCGGGACAGCGGCCCAGAGTCCGGGTGACCACGGCTGCGCTGCGGAATCCTCCCGCCGGCGTCGCGGCGGCCACCACGCCAGCAAAGCCAACAGTGGCAGCAGCGCCAGACCGCCCGCCAGGCTGACCCGATACAGCGAGTTGGGCGCAAAAGTCAGAGTGACGGTGCCCGACGTTCCGGGCGGAACGATCCAGGCTTGCTGCCATCCGTTGACGGCCAACGCCTTCAGCTGTCTTCCCGCACCGGTGCGCGCCACCCAACCGGCATTGATACTTTCCGGAACGACCAGCATCTGTGCCGTACTCGTGTGTGCCACCTGCACTTCGCGGCGGGCTGGCCCCCATGTGCCGGTGTGCGCCGGTGTGGCAGCGGCGGACGGTATGGCGGTGGGGCCGGTCAGGTCGGCGCCGTCGACCACGAATTGCGGTCCGGGGCTGACCACCAATTCCTGCTGACCCGCGGGCAGCTCAATCGGCCGCTGATCGCAGGGCTGAGCGCGGACCGGGTCGCCGTCGAGCAGGGCGCCGACTCCGGCGTGGACTTCGGTGTGCACGAATCGGCCGGCGATCGCGATGATCGGACCGTGCTCGCAGTCGACGGTGATATCGCGAAGCCGGTTACGGCCGGCGTCGGCGGCGGCGATCGGCCGGCCGTCGGGGTCCAGCGCCGTGATCTCGGCCAAACCGGGCGGTTTGAGCTGGTCGAAGCCCACCGCGGTTCGGTCGATGACGTCCTTCCAGTTCAGCAGGCTGACCGTGACGGTGTCGGTAACCCGTGGGTGCAGCGAAATGGTCTGCGGCCCAGTTGGTTCCAGCGCTCGGACCTGTGGCCCATCGCCGAGGTCGACGGCCACCATGCTCGGGTGGGTGGGCACCGCGGACGAGCTGGGGGTGAGGCGGAGACCGGCGACCTCGGTGGGCCGCGGCAGGGTGAGCGTCAGCGTCGGGGCCGCCTTGTGCTGCACCACCCGCTGCGGTGCCGTCCAGGAGGTGCTCGGGTCGCCGTCGGTGGCGGCATAGGCCGCGCCGAGGATGTCCACCGAATCGGAATCGCCATGGGCCTGCGTGGTGCCCGGTTCGGCAACCAGATCGGCCAGTTTCGGTCCAGATCGAGCCCGAACCCAGATCGTCGGCACCACCGATATCGGTGTGGGCACGCTCAGGGTGCGACTGAAGGTGGCCGGCGATTCGACGGTCAACGCCATCGAAGGCGCGCAATGCATGGTGGTCAGACCCTTCGCGCAGCCCGGCCTGCCCAGTGGCTCGCGTCCTAAATCCCACTGCGCGACAGTGGTATTCGGTGGCGGGGCAGGAACCAGTGCGGTGTGGCGGATGTTGACCGGATGCGCGAAGCCTTTGGCGTCGTACTGGGTGATGGATAAGCCGGTGATCGCGAACTGCACTCCGGGTGATCCGTCATCGGTGCCGACCGCGGTGATCCGCACCCACGGGGTTTCCCCGTACGGCAGCGCCGCCGTCACGGGTTTTCCCGCCTCGTCGAACCGCAGGGTTGTTGTACCGGTGGCGGTTTCGATCTCGACGCGACGGACCTGGGCGCCGACAGTGGTCGCGCTGGGGGTGATGGTGATGACGCTGTTGGTCACCGGGGTGTCGAAGTCGACCTGCAGCCATTGGCCGACCGCCGACTGCAGCGCGTTGGACACCCACGCCGTCGCCGAATCGGCGTCGATCGCCGCGGCGGGCGATGCGGCGGTGGCGACGTCGGGTAGCGCCGTCGAGTCGGACGACGAACTCGACGCCGTCAGCCGGCCACCGGTCCAAGCGCCGTAGACGGTTGGGGCACCCGGGCTCGGGTAGTCGGGCACCCGGTTGAAGGTGTGCCGGGTATCGCCGGGAGCACGCATCGCCGACGAATGATCGTCGACGCGGCCGTAGTCGGTCTCGCGGGCCAGCGGGGTGTCGGTCACGATCGCAACCGGTACCGGCAGGCCTGCCGCGACCGCGTCCGCGGTCAGCAGCGCCGGACCCAGCGGCGGCTGGCCGGACAGCCGCCGGCGTTCGTCGAGTCGAAGCAGCACCTCCGGACCACCGTCGACGCGCGGCAACTGGTCGACGTCCACCAGATAGGGGCCGACGGTGGGCAGGGCGACGCGGTAGATCTCGACGGCAGGATAGCGCGGACGCAGACCGCTGTCGTTGACAAAGCCCGTTACCGGAGCGGTCCCGACGGGGCCGCCGAATTCGGCGACCTTCTGCAGCCGGGGCGACCCGGTGATCGCCCGATGGACCAGGATCGGGCGCGCCGACCGGGATGTCTCCGGATCCAAATCGTTGCGCACCACCAGATACGAAATACCTTGGCGCGCAAGCATATCGGCCAGCCCGGCGGACGGTGTTCCGGCAGCGAGCAGGCGTTGCACCGAGTCCAGCGCGCGAATGGTCTGCGGTGGCGTCAGCGGAATCGAATCGCGCACGCCCCACGGGCTGTCGCCGAGCACCTGCAGCGGCTCGTCGTGAGTGGTGCCCCACAACTGGGTCGCGAACGGCGCTCCCGGAACCACCAGCACCCGACCGGGCATCGGCGAGCCCGTGTTGTGCGCCGTGAGCCAGTCGGCGGCGTCATGCCAGTACCGCGGTATCGCGGTGAACGTGCCGGGCGGGGTGATCCGGCCGGTCCAGGCCAGCGACGTGGCCGCCGTCAGCGCCGTCAGCACCACGATCCCGACCGCGAACCGCCTGTCCCGTTCCGGATGCGCGAACGCGTTGAGCCACACCGGTTTCGGTACCGAGCCGGGCAGCGGAACCCGGCCCAGCAGCTCGGCCAGCCCCAGCACCACCGGGATACGGATCAACGACTCCAGCTTGTGCACGTTGCGCAGCGGTGCGCCACCGGCGTCCAGGAACGCCTGAATCTGCTGCGCCACCGGCGAACCCAACCCGCCGCTGTACCCGGCTCCCAGCAGCGCCATGCCGATCAGCAGCATCGTCACCAACCGGCCACGGGCCGGCATCCCGGCCAGCCCGAGCCCGGCCAGCCCGGCCGCGGCCACCAGACAGGTCGCCAGGATTGCCACCGAGTCGGTGACCAGTGCCGCGCCCGCGGTGGCGTTGGGCGCCACGAACGGTGTCCAGCTGTCGGTGCCGCGCAGCACCTCGACCACCGACGACCACTGCGTCGTCACACCGGAGGATTCG
>NZ_JBYCLA010000239.1:0-9291 GCF_057473665.1 Mycobacterium sp. TH-M25 | reverse complement strand
TGACCGTCGTCGTGGCGCCCGCTTCCGTTGACCGAACCGGGCCCGGGTTGGCGAGCGTGTCGATGTTGTCGACGCGGGTGTCAAGTCTGATATGCGCGGGTTGGGTACCGCAGGACGGACTGTTCTGCTGGAGCGGATCGCGGGGTCTAGGATCGAGCGTAATCATCTGCAGTGCAGGGTGATTGCTCATAGGGCGTTCGCGGGTCGCTCCCAGGCGCTGCCGCCACCAGGCTCAGGTTCGGACAGTTGTGGGCTGGTGCTGGCCTCAGGTGTCCAAGACGGCCAGTGACCAGCACCAGCCGGCCAACTCACGCGCGATCGCGGTGTTGGCGACCACGGGTCGTTTGTTGCGGGCATCAAAGCGGCACCACCGTGTGTGCAAGCGCCGGTTGGCTTGCTGGCCGCGGGCTCGGGCAGCGGGGCTGGCGGTATCCCAGCGGCGACGTAGGTCGACCCCGGGCCGATACGGCTGGCGGTGGTGCCAGGCCGCTTCGATGAGCAGTCGGCGGGCATGGCCGTTGCCGGTTTTGGTGATCGATCCCTGCGAGCGGGAGCCCCCTGAGGAGTACTCAGTGGGTACCAACCCGAGGTAGGCGCCGATCGAGCGTCCGGTCAGCCGATGCCAGTCACCGATCTCGACGGCCAGGCCGAAGGCGGTCAGCGTCGAGACTCCACGCAGGCAGCCCAACCGGGTGACCACCGGGGTGTAGTCGCTGTCGGCAGCCATCTCGGCGATCGCGGCATCGAGGCGATTGCGGCGATCGACGGTGGCCAACATGGTGTCCAGTGCCGTGTCATAAGCCAGCTGCAACGCGGGGGCCTCGAAGCGCTGTTTGCCAAGCCACATCTCATGGGTGCCGGTCCACGTCCGCCCGCCGGAGTAGATGATCCCTTGCCGCAGCAGTAGCTTCGATACCCGGTGCCGGGCGCTCATGAGATCGCCGCGGCAGTCTTCGCGGGCTCGGACCAGATCCCGGGCGGCTTCCTGGGCGACGCTGGGAACCGTGACTTCGATGATCTGGCCCAGGTGCAGCAGCCGTGCCAAATGCGCGGCATCGCGGGCGTCGGTTTTGACCCGATCGCCCGAGGGCCGCTGCAGCTTCGACGGCGCAGCCACCAGACACACCATCCCTGCCATCGTCAGGAACCGGGCCAACCCGAACCCCGTCGGACCAGCTTCGTAGCTCACTGCCACCACACCGGGCAGCGACTGCAACCATTCCAGGATTTCCTGGTAATCCGGGGTCAACCGGCGTTCGAACACCTCGCCGGTATCTCCGTCCAACGCACACGCAACGACTGATCGTGCGTGCACGTCCAAACCAACACTCGTACGATGACGTTTCACTGGGGCCTCCTACATCTGTGGCTCTACCGGCCAGGACCCAATTCCTGTCGGCAACCCACGTTCACATGCAGCGAGGCCCCAGCCTCCTCATACCGTCTAGGCGCGCTCTGCGAACACCTCCCGCGCCGCGTCTTCCAGAAGTCCGGGAGCGCTGCCCCGACGCGCGCGCTGACCTTGACCGGCCATGGCGAAAGCCTCAGAGCCAGAGGTACATACCGGCGAGCACCAGCCACAGCACGACGCAGTATGCCTCGAACGCGGCGCGCAGGAGCAGCGGCGCGGTGCGCAACTCCATGAAATCCAGGCCGACGAAGCGGACCTTGATCATCGCGAGGGCCAGAACGACCACGGCGATGCCGGAGCCGATCCCATGGTCGGCGCCCACCGCCCAGGACACGATCATCACGATCACGAGCGCCAGCCAAACGAATGTCGAGCGTGCGCGCAGAAGGGAAAGGGTCATCGATCAACTCACCAGATAAAGCAACGGGAAAAGCACGATCCACAACAGATCGACGAGGTGCCAGAAGCAGCCACCGCCCTCGACGAGGGCCATCCTGGTGGTGCTCAATTCCGTGCGCCGAGCCTGAGTCAACAGGAGCAGAAGCACCACAACACCGATCAGCACGTGAAACAGGTGCAGGTCGGTGAGGATGAAGAAGTACAGATAGAAGTTGTTCTGTGTTGGCACGTGACCCTGTGACATCTTCGCCGTGTACTCGACGGCCTTCAATGCGACGAATGCCATGCCGCACAACAGGGCTCCGACGAGCAAGAGCTGGGCAGCCCTACGCTGGCCCTGCCGAATCGCTCGGATCGCTGTCACGACGAACAACGAACTGGTCAGCAGGATCAGCGTATTCGCCAAGCCGATACCGATGCTCAGTGTCCGACGAGACGCGTCGAAAAGCTCGGGTGCCAAAGACCGCTGGTACATGAAGGTGGCAAAGAATGCCCCGAACACGACCATGTCACCGAACAGGAGGATCCACACGCCGGGCTCGCCCGGCACATGGCGCGCTACCCTCTCCGCCGTCGACCGATCGCCGCCGACCGATCGCAGGGTCACTATATTCACGCCGCCGGTTCCCACTCCCGTTGAGCGGCATACTTTTCGCGCTCGGCGGCCTCGACGTCGATCGCCTTGAGCAGCATCACCGCCGTGACGATGATCCAGATGAGGAAGACGGTCAGGGGGATCCAGAAGGCGAACATCCCGTTCCACGCCAGAGGTCCGGTCTTGAACAAGTAGATCGCGCACCCGGGCACACCGAGGACGGCGTACCAGATGTTGAAGTAGCCGAACCACCGCGGGAAACTCGGGACTTTGCGCTTGTCGATGAAGACGGCCAGGGCCACGATGAGCACTTGGGTAATGAGTGGCCCGACCAGCCCGACGAAGATGAACCAGAAGACGTCGTTGAGCGCCTGCGTCACATCGGGAGAGCGTTCGGGGCGGTATGCGGCGAGTGCGGCGAAGACCGAGCACAGCGAGAAGCCGAACGGGAACGTCACGCTCAGCAGGATCTGGGTCACCGACATCGCACCCCAGCAACCCTCGATTCGCCGCACCTGGCGCGACAGCACCGCGAAGAGCGGTGCGTACAGATACGCGAAGAAGATCATCAGTGCGAAACCGATCTGCATCCGCAGCTGGCGATCGGAGTAGATCTGCGCCGTCTCCTCGGCAGTGTCGTTGGGGTCCAGCGGCGGGATGACCCCGGCGATGAACCAGAACATGACCAGGAATGCGCCTGTCATGCCCAGTCCCAGCCAGACCGAAGCCTTCTCGATCTTCACGTGCATCACGCGCTCCTACCGCCGCAGGATGAGGTGGCCGTCACAGTAAGCCGGGCGTCCGCCGTTGGTCAATCAGTGGTTGATTAACGATCGATCGGACGGAATTCGGGAATCCGATAACCACTGTCCCCCAGGTCGACGATACGAAGTTCGACACGCTGGCCGATGCGGACGTCGGCCGGATCGCAGTCGATGACCGCGTTGATCCGCAGCCCCGGTTGCTCGTCCAGTTCGATCAGCCCGACGACGTACGGTGGCACACGTCCCGGCACCAGCGCCTGACGAACCACGATGTAACTGTAAACGGTGCCCCTGCCGCTGACCGCCTCGAAATGCACAGGGCCTCCGGTGAACCGGCTGCGCTCAAGCGGTGGGTGGATCCACTTGCCGGTGTCGTCGCACCGGCACAGCATCAACTTGCCGTTCTTGAGACCTTCCCAATACGGCGCGGTGTCTGGGTCGGGAACCGGGATCGGCGGCTGCAGTGCCGAACTCGTCATGGCTTCTCCCTGCTGTAGAGGTTCGCTCCGCCGAACGGTCCGCCGCCCGCGGTGACCAGCGCCAGTTGCGCGTTGTCGACCTGGCGGACCCCGGCGGCGTGGCGCAATTGCAGCGCCGCCTCGTAGTGGTGGTTCAGTCCGTGGATGTAGCCCTCCGATAGCAGACCGCCGTGCGGGTTGACCACCACGTCACCGCCGTAGGTGGCCCGGCCGGTCGAGAAGAATTTTCCGACTTCGCCCTTCTCGCAGAAGCCGAAGCCCTCCATTGCCGCCATCACGGTGTAGGTGAAGCAGTCGTACATGCACGCCACGTCCAGGTCGGCCGGAGTAAGTCCGGTCTTCTCCCAGATCCTCGGACCCGCGGTACGCGAATACATCTCGGTGGGGTCGTCCCACTCAGTCCACCCGGCGCCACCTTGGGAGTTCGACGATCCGACCAGCCACATCGGCGGCTGCTTGCAATCCCGGGCGATGTCCTCGCCGGTGATCAGGATCGCCACGGCGCCGTCGACCTCCGAGGTGCAATCCAGCACCCGGAAGGGTTCGTTGATCCAGCGGGCGGCCAGATAGTCGTCCATCGTGAGCGGTTCCCGGCGCAGCGCATGCTCGTTCGGGCCAGCGTGCGCACGCTGCGTGATCGCGATCTGGCCGAGATCCTCACAGGTGGAGCCGTATTCGTGCTGATGCCTGCGCGCCCACATGGCGAACCACTGGGGCGGGACCATGAAACCCGATGCCGTGTCGAACTGATCGTGATGCTGCACCTGCATCGGGCCCTCGATGTGACCGAACCGGTATCCGGACCGCCCGTTGAGTGAGCGGTACACCAAGACCGCCTTGCACATGCCGGCCTCGATGACGGCGGCCGCTGTGGCGATCTGGTCGGCTACCAGGTTGCCGCCGCCGTACATCGCGTTCGCCCAGGAGAGTTCGTCGATACCGAGCGCCCATCCCACGAAGATCGGCTGCTCTGAGTCGTTGGCCATGTAGGTGCAGATGCCGTCGATGTCGGCGGTCGTCAGTCCTGCGTCGGCGATGGCGTCCCGGCACGCGGCCACCGCCATGCCACGAGTGGTGCGGCCGGACTGCTGCGAGTATGTCGTGCGGCCGATTCCTACTACGGCACAGGTCATTCGATTCTCCGATCTACTTCGCCACTGGCTCTCGGGGAAGCCCGAGGATTCGCTCGGCGATGAGGTTCCTGACGATCTCCGAGGTTCCGCCCGCGATCGTGAGGCATCGGCTGAACAGATAGTCGTGCACAACCTCCTGCTCCTCACCGAGCAGAATCGCCGGGCCGGCGATCCGCAGCGCGAGCTCGGCGACGCGCTGAGCATGCTCGGCGCCGAACAGTTTGGCGATGTTGCCCTCGATGCCCGGCCCGGAATCGAAGACCGCCCTGGCGGCCTGTCGCAGGTTCAAGGCGGCCAACGTGTAATCCTCGATGAGCAGCGCCCCGACATCGCGTGCGAGGCCGGCGTCGCCGACACGGTGCTGTGCCAACAAGTCGATCAGCGCCTCGGCGGTCATCGTCACGGAACCGCCGCCGATGGAGACCCGCTCGTTGCCGAACGTCGCCATCGCGACGGTCCAGCCGGCGTTCACGGCGCCGACCACGTCGCGGTCGGGCACGAACACGTCTTCGAAGAACACCTCGTTGAACATCGTCTCGCCGTTGATCTCCGTGAGCGGCCTTATTTCGACGCCCGGATCGGCGAGGTCGATGATCATCGCCGTAATGCCCTTGTGCTTCGGCGCATTCGGGTCGGTGCGCACGGTGGCCAGACCACGGTGGCAGTTCACCGCGTCGCTCGTCCACACCTTCTGGCCGGATACGACCCAGCCGTCGTCGACGCGCCTGGCCTTGGTGGCCACCGCCGCGGCGTCCGACCCGGCGCCGGGCTCGCTGAAGAGTTGGCACCAGCGGATGTCGCCCTCGAGGCTGGGCCACATCAGCCGTTCAATCTGTTCGGCGCTGCCATGCTGTAGCAGGGTGGGCACCACCCAGTTGCCTAATCCGAGGCTCGGCTTCTCGAGCCCGTCGAGCACTTCCTCGATGATCAGTTGCTCGACGCTGTCGGCGCCGCGGCCGTATGGCTTTGGCCAGTGCGGGTGTAGGTATCCGCTACGCGCCCAGAGTTTGTGGCGATCGCCGGAGTCGGTCGCCTCGAGTTCGGCACGGAATTCCTGCGCGGCCTGCCGGTACTGTTCGGCTTCGGGCGGTAGATCCACCGAATGGCCACGTCGCACACCCTGCGCGTGCAACTCGGCGACCTTGTCGCGCAGGGCGTCCTGATCACCGGCGAAGACCTCCAGCACCGTGGCGCGCCTGACGTAGAGGTGCGCGTCGTGTTCCCAGGTGTAGCCGATCCCGCCGTGCACCTGCACGTTCTGCAATGCCACCCGCTGATACGCCGGTAGCACGTGCCCAGCCGCCATCGTCGCGGCCAGTTCGGCCTCTGATCCGTTGGCGCGCGCGGAATCCCACATGACGGCCACTGCCAGCTCGGTGTCGACCAGCATGTTCGCGCAGTGGTGCTTGACCGCCTGAAACGATCCGATGGGCCGGCCAAACTGTTCGCGCCTCGCCGCGTAGGCCGTTGCCATCTCGGTGCAGGCACCTAATCCGCCGACGGCCTCGGCCGTGGCGAGAAGCCGCAGGATGCGGGTGACACCGGCGCCCGCTCCCGGGAAGACGTCGGCGACCTCTGCGGAATCCAGGCTCACCACAACGACTGGCCGCATGAGCCGGTCAACCGAATCGATCGTCCGGACGCTCACCCCGTCACCGGCGTGTACCACCACGACGTCGTCACCCACCGGAAGCAAGAACGCATCGGCCGCCGCCTCGGCCAGGGCAGGTATCCCCGTGCCGGACAGTCGCGAATCAGCCACAGTTGCATTGCTTTTCGCGCCGATGCCGACCACCATGTCGCCACTGACCAGCTGCGGCAACCAACGCGCACGCTGCTCATCTGTCCCGAACTCGGCGATCACCGCCGACGCGACGACCGTAGGCAGGAACGGTCCGCCGATCGCTGCACGGCCGAGTTGCTCCAGCACGATGGTCAGCTCCGGCAGCCCGTAGCCCTGCCCGCCGAAGGCTTCGTCCACGTGCAGACCGAGCCACCCGGTCGAGACGATCTCCTTCCACAGCCCGTCGTCGGTCCACCACCGGCCCTTGGCCTCGGCGTCGAGGAGGATCCGACGGGCGACCGCGGCACCACCGCGTCCGGTGACCATCGATTTCGCGACGTCGGCAAGCGCGCGGTGGTCTTCGGTTATTGCCAATGCCATGTAGCGGCCTCACTGGTTGGGGAGTGTTCGATCACCAGGCGGCGCCGAACTTCTCGCGGTAGGTGACCTCGGTGGCGGGGCGACGTCGGGGCGGCGACAGCTTTCTCGCCGGCCGGCCGATATAGAGGGCCGCCATCGGGATCAGGTTCTGTGGCAGTTGCAGAAGTTCGCGGACGCGGTCGACGCCGAACGTAGTCAGGCCGGTGGTCAGACAGGACCCATAGCCCAGATCAGCGGCTGACAGCAGCAGGTTCTGCACGGCCGGGTAGATCGATGACGGCGCGTAGATCTCGGCGACCCGGTCAGTGTCGGCGCAGACAACGACCACCACGGGTGCAGCAGCGAATCCACCCTTGTTGAAACCGTATTCGAGGTCGGCGACCAGTGTCTTGTCCTTGAGGCTCTGCTTGACGAAGTCGCCGCCTCCGGCGTTCCACGTCTCGGTCCACCAGTCGGCAAGCAGCTTCCGGTTCTCCTCGGCGCGGACCACGACGAACGACCAGGGCTGGGTGTTCTCCGCGCTCGGCGCGTGCACTGCGAGCTGCAGCATCTGTTCGATGTCGGAGTCGAGCACCTTTCCGTCCGGGTCGAACCACCTGCAGGCGCGCAGCGCCTGCATCACGGCACGCAGATCCGACATCTCAGTCGGCCAACCGTCGGTCGCCGCAGGGCGTCCAGCCGGTCATCGACACTGTGGACAGATCCAGCGTCTCGCCCAGCGACAACTTCCCCGACATCACCCGCTCGAGGAACTGCGCCATCACGGCTTGGGGCTCCCGATCCAGTTCGTAGATCACCATGTACCGGTGCATGGGCGGGGGCAGTTGGGCGGGCAGATCCTCGTCGTCGGGGATGTCCAACTCCGCGAGGTCGTACCGCTGCGCCGCGACTACACCCGGGACGTCGAGCACCTCGGGCACATGCACCTCGTCGTACCACTTGTTAAACGCGTCGCCCTCGCCCTCGATCGGATTACTCAGGACGACGAATCGATTTCCGGTCACGGACGCGCCTTTCTCACCGGGCCCGCTTCCCGGGCCACTGGAAACAGTATGACAGTCGACTGTCACAGTCAATGTCGTTGACCGTGACAGTCGCTTGTCATACTGTGCTGATCACAACGGCGCCATTGCGCACCGCCGGGAAATCAGATGCATAGGAAGTCGCCATGACTCGCACCGCGCACACGTCGGTGGTGCTCCTCGACGGCTCCGCACAGTTGCCACGCGAGACCCTCGGCAACAAGGGCTACGGCCTCAACATCATGCGGCGCAACGGATTGCCGGTGCCGCCCGCCTTTTGCATCACCACCGAGGTTTGTGCGCAGTGGCTCGACGACCCGGGCACCACCATCGACGGCTTGAGCGAGACGTTGGCTCAGATGATCCACTGCCTCGAAGAACAGACGTCACGCACCTTCGGCCGCGGTCCGCGTCCGCTGCTGGTGAGTGTCCGCAGCGGTGCCGCCTTGTCCATGCCCGGAATGATGGACACCGTCCTCAACCTCGGCATGAATGACGCCGTCGAGCAAGCCTTGGCCCAGACGTTCTCGACAAGATTCGCCATGGACACCCGCGCCAGATTCGCTGACATGTACCGACGGATCGTGCTCGACGGCGACGCGTCCGCCGCAGTGCCCGACGACCCGTTCCTGCAGCTGCGTGGAGCCATCGAAGCCGTGTTCGCCTCATGGAACTCGCCGCGCGCCGTGGCCTACCGCGAGCATCACAGCCACGACGATCTGGGGGGCACGGCAGTCGTGGTGCAGGCCATGGTGTTTGGCAACATGGAATCCAATTCGGGTACCGGTGTCCTGTTCTCCCGCAACCCGATTACCGGTGCCGACGAGCCGTTCGGCGAATGGCTGTCGGGTGGTCAGGGCGAAGACGTCGTATCGGGTACGTTCGACGCACAGCCGATCAGCGCTCTGGCCGAAGAACAGCCGGACCTCTATGACGAGCTCGTCGCCGCTGCCCGGACACTGGAACGGCTCGGCTCCGACGTTCAGGACATCGAGTACACGGTCGAAGAGGGCAAGCTGTGGCTGCTGCAAACGCGCGCGGCCAAACGGTCGGCTCAGGCGGCCGTCCGGCTGGCACTGAAACTTCGCGACGAAGGCCTCATCGACGACATGGAGACGCTGCGCCGGGTGACTCCCGCCCACATCGAGACCCTGCTGATGCCCTCGCTGCAGCCCGAAACCCGGCTGTCAGCACCACTGTTGGCCAAGGGGCTGCCCGCGTGTCCGGGCGTGGCGTCGGGAAAGGCCGTTACCGACGTCGACGATGCGATCGACGCGGCCGAGGACGGACAGGACGTCATCCTGGTACGCAGCTCAACCAGCCC
>NZ_JBYCLA010000238.1:0-4338 GCF_057473665.1 Mycobacterium sp. TH-M25 | reverse complement strand
TCTCCCGCCGTGACCCGCCCGGCGACGCGGTGCTCGCCCGCGCCACCATCGCCGCCGCGTCCTGACGCCGTCCCGGGGTGCGCCGACCGTGCACTCAGTGCGTTTCCAGCGCCGTTTTCCCGGACTGTGTGCACTTTGGGCGCGCGAAACCTAGCCCGAGACGTTGGCGGCGAGGTTCGAGATCACGATTGTCGGCACCGAGTCCGGGAAACCGCAGTAGGTGACTTCCATCAGCACCACGGCCTTTAGCAGGTAGTCGCGGCCACAATTGCCGGGCCGGGTCTGCAGGGACCGGTCATCGGCTTTCCAGTCGCCGATCAGACCATAGCCGGCCGAACTGCCTGAACAGTTGGCAACGGTGCTCACCAACGCCCCGAACGCACGCCGTGCGGAGTCAGGATCGTGGTACGCCGCCGCACCTTCGGAGATGATGCCGCCGTGCGGTGGATCTTGAAATGTGGTCTTGTGGAACGCCTCGACGTCGGGTCCGAACGTGACAGTCTCGGCGTAGACGAACCGGCACGCCGGCGGGGCGGTTTGGGCAAGGGTGTCGATGTCGACGGGCGACGCGGTGTCCATCGACGGGATGATCGTCAGATGCTCGCCGCCGCCGGTGATCGCCTGCATCCGAGACTGGTCGAGCAGCACCCGCCCGACGTCGAACCCGCTCGTCGCGAGACCCGATTCCGACGTCGGGGCGCCGCCCACCACGCGAGTGCACGCCGCGGCCAGCAGAGCCACGGCACACACAGCGGGCCGTCTCATCGTCATCCTGACCAGAGCGTAATCGCACCGATCGAATACGGTTGCCCGGTGAGTGTTTTCGCATGTGCCACCGGCATCGGGTCGTGGCCCGGAGCGACTGCGCGATCGGCGGCCGAGGTCGTCGTCGGCGAACTGGGTGCGGCAATGGCCCACCTGGTCGAACTGCCTGCCAGGGGCGTGGGCGCCGACGTCATCGGGCGAGCCGGTGGCCTGCTCATCGACATCGCCATCGACACCGTTTCGCGCGGCTACCGGGTGACGGGCCGCCCCGGCGCGGTGACTCGACGGGCGGTCAGCCTGCTCGCCGAGGACGTCGATGCGCTCGAAGAGGCTTGGGAACTCGCCGGCCTGCGCGGCAGCGGACGACCGGTCAAAGTGCAGGCGCCCGGGCCGATCACGCTGGCCGCTGAACTCGAACTGTCCAACGGACATCGTGCGATTACCGATCCCGGCGCTTTCAACGACCTCGCCGCCTCGCTGGCCGAGGGGGTCGCCGCCCATCGGGCATCGGTGTCTCGGCGGCTCGGCGCGCCGGTGGTGGTGCAATTCGACGAGCCGTCGTTGCCCGCGGCGGTCGCCGGACAGCTGCCCGGGGTGACCACGCTGAGTCCCGTCGCCGCCATCGACGAGTCGCTGGCCGTCGCGGTTCTCGATGCCTGCGCGTCCGCGGCCGGGGCCGAGGTTTCGGTCCACAGTTGTTCGTCAGCGATTCCCTGGAAAATCCTGCAGCGCAGCAACATTGACGCTGTTTCAGTGGATGCTCGCGCGTTGCGGCCCGCCGATCTGGATGCGATCGGGGAATTCGTCGATTCCGGACGGGTCGTCATGTTGGGTGTGGTGGCGTCCCGTGCGCCGAACGGTCGCCCCGCGGTGGAGGAGATCGCGACCAGCGTGGTGTCGATCACCGACCGGATTGGCATCAGTCGGTCGGTGTTGCGCGATCGCATCGGCATCGTGCCCGCGTGTGGACTTGCCGCGGCGACCCCGGAATGGGCCCGCACCGCCATCGGCCTGGTCCGCCGGGTGGCCGAGGGCTTTGCCGACGATCCGGATGCCATCTGAGTAGCTGGGATCCTCAACGCCCAAATAGCTTTCCCGACGCCACTTGTCTAGCTGCGATACCCTGGCGTCGTACGGGGAGGGCGGGAACATGACTGGCACAAGCGGGACTAGGCGTAAAAGAATCGTCCTGGCGAGTTGGTTCGCGGCGATCGGCCTTGTCGCCGCGGCGTTCCTGGTCCGGTCGCCGGCAATACCGGCCGCCAGCGGAACGACGGCAGGTCTACTTCCGGCGCCCACCGTCGACGAATCTTCGGCCGGCACGCACAGGACCGAGACCGCGGTGTTGGCCGGCGGCTGCTTCTGGGGCGTACAGGGGGTATTTCAGCACGTCAAGGGTGTTTCAGTGGCCACGTCCGGATACGCCGGGGGAGACCGGGCCACCGCCGACTACGACACGGTCAGCACCAGCACAACCAAGCATGCCGAGTCGGTACGAATCACCTACGACCCGGCCCAGGTCTCCTTCGGCCAGCTGTTGCGGGTGTTCTTCGGTGTCGTCCAGGATCCGACCGAGCTCAATTACCAGGGTCCCGATGTCGGCCCGCAATACCGCTCGGTGATCTTCACGCAGAACGACAGCCAGCAGAAGATCGCACGTGCCTACATCGCCCAGCTGAACACGTCGGGCGCATTCCCCTCGCCGATCGTCACCGCGGTGACGCCGGATGCCCAGTTCTTCCCCGCCGAGGCATACCACCAGAACTTCTTCGACCTGCATCCGAACAACCCGTACATCGTCGCCAACGATCTGCCCAAGCTCGGCGCGCTCAAGTCGGACTTCCCCGACCTCTACCGCGAGTAGCCACGCGGGGCTGCGCTGGCCTGTCTGGGCCCTCCGATAGCCTGCCAACGTGAGCGCACCCGAGGCTGATCCCGCTGGGTCCGATCTTCTTGGGGCGGACGTGCGTCGTGCCTGGCGCGAACTGGCCGATGAAGTGCGCGAACATCAATTCCGCTACTACGTTCGCGATGCGCCGATCATCTCCGACGCCGACTTCGACACGCTGCTGCACCGGCTCTCGACGCTCGAAGACGAGCACCCCGAATTGCGCACGCCCGATTCGCCCACCCAACTCGTCGGCGGCGCCGGTTTCGCGACGGCTTTCACCTCCGCCGATCACCTGGAGCGAATGCTGTCGTTGGACAACGTGTTCAGCGCCGACGAATTCGAGCTCTGGGCCGGCCGTGTGCACGCCGAAGTCGGAGCCGACGTTTCCTTCCTGTGCGAGCTCAAAATCGACGGCGTAGCTTTGGCGTTGGTCTACCGCGACGGCCGACTGGTTCGGGCTGCGACCCGCGGCGACGGGCGCACCGGCGAGGACGTCACGCTCAACGCTCGCACCATCGACGATGTGCCCGAACGTTTGACTCCCAGTGCCGACCACCCGGTGCCTGAGGTCCTGGAGGTGCGCGGCGAGGTGTTTTTCCGGCTGGAGGATTTCGAGGCGCTCAACGCTGCTCTGGTCGAGGACGGCAAGGCGCCGTTCGCCAACCCGCGCAACAGCGCGGCGGGGTCGCTGCGGCAGAAGGATCCCGCCGTCACGGCCCGTCGCAAACTCCGGATGATCTGCCACGGGTTGGGACACCTCGAGGGCTACCGGCCCGACTCGCTGCACGACGCCTATCTGGCGCTGGCCGCCTGGGGACTGCCGGTCTCCGACCGCACCACTCGGGTTCAGAATGCGGCCGGCGCCTTGGAGCGGATCGCCTACTGGGCCGAGCACCGCCACGACGTCGACCATGAAATCGACGGTGTGGTGATCAAAGTCGACGACGTGTCACTGCAGCGCAGGCTCGGCTCGACCTCTCGGGCGCCGAGGTGGGCGATCGCCTACAAGTATCCGCCGCAGGAAGTGCAGACCAAGCTTCTCGACATTCGCGTCAATGTCGGCCGGACGGGGCGGGTGACTCCGTTCGCGTTCATGACGCCGGTCACCGTCGCGGGGTCGACGGTCGGGCTGGCCACCTTGCACAATGCCGCGGAGGTCAAGCGCAAGGGCGTGCTGATCGGCGACACGGTGGTGCTTCGGAAAGCCGGCGACGTGATCCCCGAAGTGCTGGGTCCGGTCGTCGACTTGCGCGACGGCTCAGAGCGCGAATTCGTCATGCCCACAACGTGTCCCGAGTGCGGCACGCCGTTGGCTCCGGCCAAGGAGGGCGACGCCGACATTCGCTGCCCCAATGCGCGGTCCTGCCCGGCGCAGTTGCGTGAGCGGGTGTTCCACGTCGCCGGCCGCGGCGCCTTCGACATCGAAGGGCTCGGCTACGAGGCCGCGGCCGCGCTGCTCAAGGCGCAGGTGATCGAGGACGAGGGTGATCTGTTCAGCCTCACCGAAGACCAGCTGTTGCGTACCGAGCTGTTCACCACCAAGGCCGGCACATTGTCGGCCAACGGCAAGCGCCTGCTGGCCAACTTGGACACCGCCAAGAAGCAACCGCTGTGGCGGGTCTTGGTGGCGTTGTCGATTCGGCACGTAGGTCCAACGGCGGCAAGGGCTTTGGCCACCGAGT
>NZ_JBYCLA010000237.1:0-4944 GCF_057473665.1 Mycobacterium sp. TH-M25 | reverse complement strand
CGGGTTTCGATCGCCTCGATCAACGCAGCACCGTGGTGTGGATAGACAACGGTGTCTCCGACCTCAAAATTCATCAGTTTCGAGCCCCTTTCGTCGTTCTATGATAACACGCCGCGCCGACGAGCGTGGAACAACAATGCAGGTCAGGGGCACCGCGCGCACGCAGAGGGGCTTGACAGACCGCGAAATTCGTGCAACACGACGGCCTTTCGAGGACCTGTTCGACGCTGTGCGCAAGCCCTATCCGGCGTGCTGTTCGTCTCACGTCAGGAGCTACTGCGCTGTTCCAACCGCTTGCTTGCGCCATCGGCGCCCTCAGCTTCCACCGGCCCGACCGACCTACTACTGTGCATAGTCGAACCGCAGGTGTTCGAGGGCCCAGCAGGAGGCTTTGAGTGAATCGCTTCGACTACCGCGTCCCGAGATCTCGCGGCTCGGCAAAGCTCGCCTGGCTTGCCGCAGCCGCCGCGATGGGCGCTGCCATGCTCGCTGGGTGCGGCACCGGCCAGCTCTCGCAGACTGCCATGCAGCAGTCTGCCGTCGACGGCAGCCAGGCGACGGTCAAAAACGTCGCGCTGCGCAATGTGCGCATCCAAGCGCTGCAGACCGGTGACTTTCTGCGCCCGGGAGCCACGGTCGACCTGGTGCTGGTCGCCACCAACCAGTCACCGGACGTCGCCGACAAGCTCGTCGGTATCACGACCGACATCGGCAAGGTGACCGTCACCGGCGATTCGACCCTGCACGCCAGTGGAGTGCTGTTCGTCGGCACGCAGAACGACCAGCCCAAGAAGGCCGACGACGCCGTCGAGAACGCCGATACGGTCAAGGCCACGATCGCGTTGAGCAAGCCGATCACAAACGGCCCGAACTACAACTTCACCTTCACCTTCGAGAAGGCCGGCAGCGTCAACGTGGCGGTGCCGATTTCGGCGCCGGAAGCTCAGATCCCCACCCTCCGCTGAGCTGTCACACCCGCCGGATACCGTCACGGGGTGGCCAAGGCACGTTCGCAGTATCGCTGCTCGGAGTGCCGCCATGTCACCGCCAAATGGGTCGGTCGGTGCCTGGAATGCGGCACCTGGGGCTCGGTCGACGAGGTTGCTGTCCTCAGCGCCGTACGGGGCGGTAGCCGCTCGATCGTGAGCCCATCATCGGCCGCCGTCCCGATCAGCTCAGTAGAGCCAGACGGGACCCGCCACTGCCCCACCGGAATTGATGAACTCGACCGCGTCCTGGGCGGCGGCGTCGTGCCGGGATCGGTCACGCTGCTCGCCGGTGATCCAGGCGTGGGAAAGTCGACACTGCTACTCAAGGTCGCCCACCAGTGGGCGGCGTCCGGACGGCGCGCCCTGTACGTGTCCGGCGAGGAGTCGCGCGGCCAGATCCGGATGCGCGCCGACCGTACCGGCTGCAGCCACGACGAGCTATACCTGGCCGCCGATTCGGATCTGCACGCCGTGCTCGGCCACATCGAGGCCGTCCAGCCGACGCTGGTCGTCGTCGACTCCGTGCAGACCATGACCAGCTCCGACAGCGACGGCGTCGCCGGGGGCGTGACGCAGGTACGCGCGGTCACCACCGCGCTGACCGCTGCGGCGAAAACCACTGGTGTGCCGCTGATTCTGGTCGGCCACGTCACCAAGGACGGCGCCATCGCCGGCCCACGCTCGCTCGAGCACCTAGTCGACGTGGTGCTGCATTTCGAAGGCGATCGCAATTCGGTGCTGCGAATGGTGCGGGGGGTGAAGAACCGATTCGGCGCCGCGGACGAAGTCGGCTGTTTTCTGTTGCAAGACAATGGAATCGAGGGCATCACCGATCCGTCTGGGCTCTTCCTGGATCAGCGGCCACAGCCGGTCGCCGGTACCGCGATCACGGTGACCCTCGACGGCAAGCGACCGTTGGTCGGCGAGATCCAGGCGCTGCTGGCAACGCCATCGGGCGGCTCACCGCGCCGCGCGGTCAGTGGGATCGACCACTCGCGCGCCTCGATGATCGCCGCGGTACTGGAAAAGCACGCCCGGCTCAAGATCGCCGTCAACGACATTTATCTGTCCACCGTGGGCGGTATGCGACTGACCGACCCGTCCTCGGACCTGGCGGTCGCGGTGGCCCTCGCGTCGGCCTATGCCAACCTGCCGCTGCCGGCGACCGCCGTGATGATCGGCGAAGTGGGGCTGGCTGGCGATCTGCGGCGGGTCAACGGCATGGAACGCCGACTGGCCGAAGCGGCCCGGCAGGGGTTCACCACGGCGCTGATCCCGTCCGGCGCCGGCAGCGTGCCGCCGGGGCTCAAGACACTGCAGGCGCCGCACATCGGTGCGGCGTTGCAGCACGTCCTCAACCTCACCGAGCAACGCGGCACTGCGCCCGCACCACCACATCGATTGGACTCCGCGCCCCCGGAGCACAATGAGTTGTGATGACGGTCGGCAAAGCAACGAACAACGGCTCGACGCCGCAGGAGCGTCCCACCCTGCATGAGGCGGTTGCGCGCCTGGCGCCGGGTACCGCGCTACGCGACGGCCTGGAACGTATCCTGCGCGGCCGCACCGGCGCCCTGATTGTTCTCGGCTACGACGACAACGTGGAGGCCATCTGCGACGGCGGCTTCTCGCTGGATGTTCGCTACGCCCCGACGAGGCTTCGCGAGCTGTGCAAGATGGACGGCGCGGTGGTGCTGTCCACCGACGGCAGCAAGATCCTGCGGGCCAATGTGCAACTGGTTCCCGACCCGTCGATACCCACCGACGAGTCCGGCACCCGGCATCGGTCGGCCGAGCGCGCCGCCAGCCAGGTCGGCTACCCGGTGATCTCGGTCAGCCATTCCATGAGCATCGTGACCGTCTACTTCAGCGGTGAACGACACGTGCTGGCCGACTCGTCGACCATCCTGTCGCGGGCCAACCAGGCGATCGCCACGCTCGAGCGCTACAAAGCGCGCCTCGACGAGGTCAGCAGGCAGCTGTCGCGCGCCGAGATCGAGGACTTCGTGACGCTGCGCGACGTGATGACGGTGGTGCAGCGGCTCGAGCTGGTCCGCCGGATCGGGGTGGAACTGGACTACGAAGTCGTCGAGTTGGGCACCGACGGACGCCAGTTGCGTCTGCAGCTGGAAGAACTGCTGGGCGGCAACGATGCTTCGCGCGAACTGATCGTGCGGGACTACCACGCCAATCCCGAGCCGCTGTCCAAGGCCGAGGTCGCCACCACGCTCGACGAACTGGATGCCATGTCCGACGCCGAACTGCTCGACTTCACCACCATAGCAAGGGTTTTCGGCTATCCGTCGACAGCAGAGGCGCAGGACTCGGCGGTGAGCTCACGCGGCTACCGGGCCATGTCGGAAATCCCGCGTCTCCAGTTCGCCCACGCCGACCGGTTGGTCCGCGAATTCGGATCGCTGCAGGGGCTGTTGGCCGCCAGCGCGGGCGACCTCGAAGCTGTCGAGGGAATCGGCGAGATCTGGGCTCGCCAAGTACGAGAAGGCTTGTCCCAGTTGGCCGAATCGACGATCGGAGATCCGCTCAGCTAGGCGCGGTGATGCCGAGCGCGGGCCACTGCATCAGCAGCGTCCTGGGCATCAGCCGCCGGGAGCGGGCGCCGGCCCAGGCAACGGGCCGGGCCCCTGCGCTGGTCCGGGCAACCCGGGAGGCGGAGGCGGCGCGGCGCCGGGAGGCAGCGGCGGAGCCATGATGAACGGAACCGCAAGCGAGCGAAGGTTTCCCAACTGCACGACCAGGTTGTAGGTGCCGGGCCCGATCGCCGGCCTGGGCAGCGGGCAGTGCGGGGCCGATCCCATCCCGGTCCAGGTGACGGCGGTGGTCACCTGCTCACCGGGGGCGAATGTCTTGACCAGAGTCTCGTTGGACGGCGCACAGTCCAGGTTCGACCACAACCGCTTGTTGTCCAACGAGTAGACGTAGGCTGCCAGCACGGCGGCGCCGACATCGCGCTTGCAGGCCACCAGCCCGATGTTAGTCACGACCATGACGAACTTCGGCTGGTCGCCGATGGCGTACTGGGGCGCGTTGGTCAAGCCCTTGACAGCCAGCGTGGAGTCCGGGCAGTCGTCGCCTACATTGAGCACCGGCGGCGGCAGGACGGCCGCGGTGGGTGTCTCCGGTGGCTGACCGGCGTCTTGACCGGCCGCCGGCGCCTCGACCTGAGTTTTGACCTCCGGGTTCGCTCCCTGCGCACTTTGGCTCGGCTTCTTGGCGGCGTTCGAGGTGTTCGCGCCGGCACTTCCGCTCATCACGGCCACGACGATCGCCACGACGATGGCAACCACCACGACCGCGACGCCGATCGCCAATCCCCGGCGTCGCCAGTAGATCTCCGGCGGCAGCGGGCCTCGCGGTTCCAGATCCAGCACGTTCACACGATAAGGCCAGGTCACACCGACAGCGTCGACCCGGCCCGGCGTGTCGCCCAGATAGTGGCGGCGAGCCCTGCTCCCGAAGCACACCAGCCCGAGCTTTCGTCGGCCACGATGAAGAAATCCACAAATACAGGCTTGGCTTCATATAAGAAGAAGATATGAACGGATACCGAGTGCTCGCGAAAGTCGCCGCCGTTGGCCTGATGACCGGTCTCTCCGGGCTGGTGGCCAGTCAGGCTGCCCACGCCGATGACACGCTGCTCGGTCCACTCGCGGGCAGCGACACGGCAATCATCCTCGGTGGGACCACCGAACCGACGCCGTCGACCGCCTTCGCGCAGACCGCCGAGAACGTGTATCTGCACGCGCTGGGCTTTGACGATGGCGCGACCTCCTCCACGGTCTGCGACATGGTCGCGACCGACCCGTGCGCGGCGCCGTTACAGGTGTTGACCACGCCCGAACTGATCCAGCAGGGGCCCAGCAGTCTCACCGCCGCCGACGACGTCGTGCTGGCCGTGCAGAACGAATTCGCCACGAATCCCGGCGCTTTCAGCGCC
>NZ_JBYCLA010000236.1:0-3758 GCF_057473665.1 Mycobacterium sp. TH-M25 | reverse complement strand
TGACCACCGCGTAGTACCGCGACACCGCGGCCATCGATCCCTTGTCGAAGTATTGGAACGGCTCGCGGTGGCCGGGGTCGGCGCCGGCCAACTCTGCCTTGATCACGCCAGCCGCGTACTTGCCGCCCTGGATCGCGCCCTGCGCAACCCCCGGCACGCCGTCGACGGCTGCCATGTCCCCGACGACGAACACGTTGGGGTTGCCGGGAATCGACAAGTCAGGCAACACTTTGACCCGGCCGGCACGGTCGAGTTCGACACCCGACTGCCGGGCCAAGTCGCGACCCAGCGGGCTGGCGGAGACGCCGGCCGACCACACCTTGCAGGCCGACTCGATGCGGCGGGTGGTTCCGTCGGAGTCCTTGACCGTGATGCCGTCGCGGTCAACATCGGTCACCATTGCCCCGAGCTGGATTTCGACACCCATCTTCTCCAGCCGGGTGGCGGCCTTCTTGCCGAGCTTCTCGCCCATCGGCGGCAGTACAGCGGGGGCGGCGTCGAGCAGGATGACCCGTGCCTTCGTCGAATCGATATGACGGTAGGCGCCTTTGAGGGTGAAGTCCGCGAGTTCGGCGATTTGTCCGGCCATTTCGACGCCGGTCGGTCCCGCGCCCACCACGGTGAACGTCAGGAGTTTCTTACGCCGCTCGGGATCGTTGGACCGCTCGGCCGCTTCGAACGCGCTCATGATGCGACCGCGCAATTCCAGGGCGTCGTCGATGGACTTCATGCCGGGGGCGTACTCGGCGAAATGGTCGTTGCCGAAGTAGGATTGGCCCGCCCCGGCGGCGATGATCAAACTGTCGAAAGGGGTGTCGTAGCTGTGGCCGAGCAATTCGGACACGACGAACTTGCCCCTCAGGTCGATGTGCGTGACGTCCCCGAGGAGAACTTGGGCGTTGCGCTGGCCCCTCAGGATCATCCGGGTCGGCGGAGCGATCGCACCCTCGGCGACGATCCCGGTAGCCACCTGGTACAGCATCGGCTGGAACAGGTGGTGGGTGGTGCGGGCTATCAATTTGATGTCGACGTCGGCCCTCTTGAGCTTCTTGACAGCATTGAGCCCGCCGAAGCCGGATCCGATAACCACCACCCGATGCTTGCGATTGGGTGCGGTTTTCTCGGACAGAGCAGTCATGGTTTGTTAGCTCCTCAGCGACGACCGGGTTCGCTTTCAACGATAGACGGCCGGACCTGCGTCTATCGACACAAGGGCGTGTGATCGCCCCCACCGGGGCCCGTCACACGTGACCCATGTCGCTGCCCGGCGTCACACACCGACGACGGGACGCAGCGCGTCCGCAATCGTCGCGACGACGCCCGGCGTGTAGCGCGGCATGTTGACGATCACACCGTCGACGCCGACGTCGATGACGTGGGTCTTGACTTGTTCGGCGACCTGCGCGGCGCTGCCCACCAGCATGCGGCCACGCATCTCCGCGGGGACCTGGTCCGGTTTGGCGTTGTCGTCGACCATCACGGTCAGCAGGACGCTGGTTTCCAGGGTCGAACGGTCCCGTCCGGCCTCGTCGCAGCGCCTGGCCAACGCGTCGAGCTTGCCGGGCAGTTCGTCAAAGGCCGCGATGATGTTGAGGTGGTCGGCGTAGCGGGCCGCGAGCGAGAACGTCTTCTTCTCACCGCTGCCGCCGATGAGGATCGGAATGCGCTCGCGGTAGCGCGGATTGGCGAAGGCCGAGTCGGTGGTGTAGTACTCGCCGGCGAACGTGGAATGTTCGCCCTTGATCATCGGGTCGAGGATTTGCAGCGCTTCCTCCAGCTTCTTGAAACGCTCGGTGAACGTCGAGAATTCGAATCCGAGTTGCTGGTGTTCCAGCTCGAACCAGCCGGTTCCGGCGCTGAGGATCGCACGGCCGGCGCTGATGACGTCCAAGGTAGTGACGGCCTTGGCCAGCAGCGTGGGGTTGCGGTAGGTGTTGCCGGTTACTAACGCGCCCAACTGAACTCGGTCGGTGGCCGTCGCAAGTGCGCCCAGGGTGGTGTACGCCTCGAGCATCGGCTGGTCGGGGGAGCCGAGCATCGGCAGCTGGTAGAAATGGTCCATCACGAAAACCGAGTCAAAGCCCGCCGATTCAGCTTCGCGAGCCTGCGCGATCACGGTGGGAAAAAGTTGTTCGACTCCGGTGCCGTAGGAAAAGTTGGGGATTTGAAAGCCAAGGCGAATGGTCACGAAAACCACCCTAGTAACCGGCGCCCGCCGCCGACGGCCACCGGCGAGAAATACGCGCCGGACGAGCCGCGGTTTAGGCGAACTGCGTCAGAGCGCCGTGGCTGACGTGCAGGGTCTGTCCGGTGATGTGACGGGCGGCACCGCTGGTCAGGAACAGCGACATCCGCGCGACCTCGGCGGCTAGCGCCGGCGGTGTGCTGGAGAGGCCTTCGTAACCCGGCTGGGCGCTGCGTCCGGCCGCGACCGCATTGACGGTGATCCCGCGGGTGCCGAAGATCGTCGCTTGGCCGGCGACCCAGCTCGAGAGCGCGGCCTTGATTGCGGCTTCGGCGCTACCCGGTCGGGGATTTTCCGGCACGACGCTGATGATCGATCCACCAGATCGGAGGTGGTCGCCGACCGTCTCGAGCGTCAGCACCACAGACAGCAAGGTGTCGTCCAGCGCGGAGCGCCACGCAGCCGCCAGGTCGGACAGCGCGTACGCCCGCGGATCGCCGGGGGTCCGACGCGGCGCCGGGACGTTGACGATGGTGTCCAGATGGTGGGGGAACAGGTGGCGGACCTCTGCCAACGCGGCGGGATCGGTGTTGTCGCAGACGATGGCGTCCGCTTCGATCTCCTTGGCGGCTACCTCGAGATCCTCTCGGCGGGCGCCGAGCATTGTGACCGCATGGCCGTTATCATGGAACTCTTCAGCAACGGCGCGACCCAGTTCGGTGTCGCCTCCGGTGACAAGTACTTCCACCGCCATGACCTCCTCGTATTCAGCGTCGAATCCAGGTTCCGGTTCGCCAGCAGCATTGCGGAGCACGTCGTGAGCAACGGTTCTCCGATGCCTCGATGGTGGCACACCGCCATGCCGGTCCTTGGGATTTCAGGCCGTGTATGGCATTAACGTTTCCTTATGTTACTGGACGGTAGCTAGATATGAAACTCCGAATCCGGCACGGCGCGGTCACTGTTTGGACAACGCTGGGCACCGTGACACCTGGACGCGGAGGCGCGCGCGCGGCCGGGATGGCGGGATTGTTGGTCGCGGCGCTGGCGGCGACTCCGAGCGGATGCAGCAGGCAGCCGACCGCCGCGACCGGTTCGTCGCCGTCGCGTCATGCACCGGCCACGTCGATCATGGTATTCGCCGCACTACAACTCAAACCCGCCTTCACCCTGCTTGCCGGCAAGTTCCAAACCGAAAATCCAGGAGCAGCAGTGGAATTCGACTTCGCCGCCGCTGCTGAGCTGACGAACAAGTTGACCCAGGGCGCCAGCGCCGATGTCTATGCACCCGCAGACACCGCGCAGCTGGACACGGTCATCAAAGCCGACCTGACCAGCGGCGAGCCCGTCAACTTTGCATCCGACAGTCTGGTGATCATCACCCCCCCGGGCAATCCGAAGCAGGTCCGGACCTTCGCCGATCTCGCCAGGCCTGACCTGCGGGTCGCGGCGTGTCAGGCCTCGGCGCCATGCGGGTCGGCGGCGCAACGCATCGAGGACAACACCGGAGTGCACTTCACCCCGGTGACCGAAGAGTCGGTCGGCGCCGGGGTGCTGGCGAAAGTCAGCGGCG
>NZ_JBYCLA010000235.1:0-5854 GCF_057473665.1 Mycobacterium sp. TH-M25 | reverse complement strand
GCAACGCCGACTCCATCGACGGGTGGTCGTAGACGACTGGGTCGAGGCCGTTGCGCCGCCGAATATACGGGTGGACCGACCCGCCCTGGATGGGCCCGGGGCGGATCAGCGCCACCTCGACCACCAGGTCGTAGAACACTCGCGGCTTGAGCCGCGGCAAGGTGGCCATCTGCGCGCGCGACTCGACCTGGAACACCCCGACGGAATCGGCACGCTGCAACATTTCGTACACCGCCGGTTCGGACAGGTCCAGCGCGGCCAGGTCGACCTCGATGCCTTTGTGCTCACCCACCAGGTCGATGGCGTAATGCAGCGCCGAGAGCATGCCCAGCCCGAGCAAATCGAATTTCACCAGACCGATTGCCGCGCAATCGTCTTTGTCCCACTGCAACACGCTGCGGTTCGCCATGCGGGCCCATTCCACCGGGCAGACGTCGGCGATCGGGCGATCGCAGATCACCATGCCGCCGGAATGGATGCCCATATGCCGGGGCAGATTCTGGATCGCCTCGGCCAGCTCGACCACCTGCTCGGGAATGCCGTCGATGTCCGACGGCCGTCCACTCCAGTGGCTGATCTGCTTGCTCCAGGCATCCTGCTGGCCTTGCGAGAAACCCAGGGCACGGGCCATGTCGCGCACCGCGATACGGCTGCGGTAGGTGATCACGTTGGCGACCTGGGCGGCGTAGTCGCGGCCGTACTTGTCATAGACGTACTGGATGACGTTTTCGCGCAGATCCGACTCGATGTCGATGTCGATGTCGGGCGGCCCGTCGCGGACCGGCGACAGGAAGCGCTCGAACAGCAACTCGTTGGCGACCGGGTCGACCGCGGTGACGCCGAGCGCGTAGCAGACTGCCGAGTTCGCCGCCGATCCCCTCCCCTGGCACAGGATGTTGTTCTCCCGGCAGAATCGGGTGATGTCGTGGACCACCAGGAAATATCCCGGAAACTTGAGCTGGGCGATGATTTCCAGCTCGCGCTCGATCTGGGCATACGCCCGGCGCGCCTGATCCCGCCGGCCGTAGCGGCGCTGGGCTCCTGCCATGGTCAGCTCACGCAACCAGCTGTCTTCGGTGTGCCCGGGCGGGACGTCAAACGGCGGCAACTGCGGGGCGATCAGCGCCAGGCCGAAGGCGCACTGCTCGCCGAGTTCGGCAGCGGCGGTCACCGCGTCGGGATACTCGGCGAACAGCCGCGCCATCTCCTCGCCGGAGCGCAGATGCGAACCGCCCAGCGGGGCAAGCCAGCCGGCCGCCTCGTCCAGCGATTGCCTGGCCCGGATCGCGCCCATCGCCATCGCCAGCCGGCGCCGTGACGGCGCCGCGAAGTGCGCTCCGGTGGTCGCAACACTGCTGAGTCCGAACCGCTGCGCCAACAAGTACATTTCGGCGTTGATGTCGTCGTCGACCGGGCAGCCGTGATGGGTCAACTCGACACTGATCCGATCGGAGCCGAACCGGTCCACCAGATCGGCCAGCGCCGCCGAGGCCTTATCCGGCCCGCCGGTGGTCAGCGCGGAGCGAACGTGACCTTTGCGGCAGCCGGTCAGGATGTGCCAGTGCCCGCCCGCCGCCTCGGTGAGCGCGTCATAGTCGAAGCGCAGCTTGCCTTGCTCGCCGCCGGCCAGATGCGCCGCCGCCAGCTGCCGCGACAGCCGGCGATAACCCTCTGGCCCGCGAGCCAGCACCAGCAGATGCGGGCCGGCCGGATCGGGATCGTCGGTCCTGGCGCCGGATTCCCCGGAACAAAGCGACAGCTCGGCGCCGAACACCGTCCGCATGTCCAGTTCCACGGCCGCTTCGGCAAACCGCACCGCCCCATAGAGTCCGTTGTGATCGGTCAGCGCGATGGCCCGCAGGCCGAGCCGCACCGCCTCCTCGACCAACTCCTCCGGCGCGCTGGCGCCGTCGAGGAAGCTGTACGCCGAATGCGCATGCCGCTCGGCATAGGGTGCCGACGAGCGAGTCGGCCTGTCTTCACACGGCGGCTGGTAGGCGACCCGCTTGGGCGACCGGGGCGCCTCATCCGCCGGAGTCCACACGGTGGGCGTGCCGGAGCGGCGGGGTTTGCCGGAGAGCACCCGCTCCATCTCCGACCAGCCCGGCGGACCGTTGCGCCATCCCACCTCGCCAGTGTATCGAATGTATGTTCGGATATCTCACCCGATGACGATCAGCTTGGGGTTGGCATCTATTCCCGACGGACTCGTCGCGGCCGGCTTCCCTTGCACTGCTGGGCGGCACACCACCAGAACATCTTTGACAGGGCTTGGGGAAACTCTCAGAGATTCTCAGGCAGCCGGCTTCTTGTACGCCTGCCGACGGTACTTCAACTACGTTGCCACACAACCGACCCCAGTTGTTTACACGATTTAATCTCGGCGCCACCTCCCGCCGAGGGCACCGGCGAATAATCATGCGAAGTCCCAGAGCTTGAATGGCGGTGTCGATTCGTGGAGCAACTCAATACTCTCGATGCAGGCTTCCTCATGGCCGAAGATTCGGACCGTAACGTCAGTCTGGCAATCGGTGGAATCGCCGTCATCGACGGCGCGGCACCGGCGTATGAACAATTCAAAGCTGTTCTGGCAGAGCGTGTTCGATCAGTCCCTCGATTCACGCAGATGCTGCGCACCCAGCCTTTCGATGTCGGCGCACCGCAGTGGGTCGACGATCCGGCATTCGACATCAGCCGTCATGTGCGGCGCATAGCAGTCCCGCGGCCAGGTGATGACACCGAACTGTTCCAGGTTGTCGCCGACGTGCTGGAGCGCCGACTCGACCGCGACCGCCCGCTGTGGGAATGCTGGGTCATCGAAGGCCTGAAGGGCAAGCGATGGGCGATCCTGATGAAGGTCCACCACTGCATGGCCGATGGGATCTCGGCGATTCGCATCCTCGCCCGGCTGTGCGACGAGGTCGACGGCGATATGTTCACCCGGCCCGCCGCGAAGCGGGCAGGCCGGCACCCACACCTGACACCGGTACCCGAGCGAGCATCGCGCACCAACCCGCTGAGCGATCTCTGGCGGACCGCCACCGGGATCACCGGCATGGTGACCCGAACGGTCAACGGCGCGACCGAGATCGCCGCCGGTCTGATGCGTCCGACCGCGGGATCGTCGCTGGTCGGCCCGGTTACCTCGATGCGGCGCTATTGTGCGGTCCGCGTCCCACTCGCCGATGTCGAGCAGGTCTGCCGCAAGTTCGACGTCACTGTCAACGACGTCGCGCTGGCCGCGATCACCGAAGGCTATCGATCCGTTCTGCTGCACCGCGGCGAAAAACCCCGCCCGGATTCGCTGCGCACGCTGGTACCGGTTTCGGTACGCTCGCCCGACTCCGCAGACAAGCCGGGTAACCGAATCTCGATCATGCTGCCCTATCTTCCGGTCGACGAAGACGACCCGATCCAGCAGTTGCGCGCAGTGCACGCCAGGCTGACCCGGACCAAGCAGGGCGGCCAGCGCCAGGCCGGCAACGCGGCGGTCTCGATAACCGGCTTCGTCCCATTCATGTTGTCCTCGTGGCTGATTCGACTGATAACCCGCCTACCGCAACGCGGCATCGCGACGCTGGCAACCAATGTCCCGGGCCCCCACCGAAAGCTGCAGATGATGGGCCGCACAGTCAGCCGGCTGCTGCCCATTCCGCCGATCGCCCTGCAGCTGCGCACCGGTATCGCCGTGATGAGCTACGCCGACGACCTCGTATTCGGTATCACCGCCGACTACGACGCGGGAGCCGACATCGACGAGCTGGCCGACGGCATCAAAATCGGGGTCGCGCGCCTGGACATGCTCAGCCACGACTCGGTCCTGCTGTTCGACAAGAAATCGGTCTGACCCACAGCGACTAACCTGACTACCGGCGCCGCATCCGCGGCCCGGGAAGGCGGGCATGTCGGTCATCATCGACCCACGTCGCCTGGATGCCGTGTTGTTCGACGCCCAGCCCGAGCCCGCGTTCGTGGCACGACTCCACGACGCAGGTGTGCGCCCCGTTGAATCCGATCCCGCCTTGTTCGTCGAGTCGGCCGACCGCCTCGGGATACGACCGGGCCGCTGCGCCGTCGTGACGTCCACCGACACAGCGGCGGCTACCGCGCGAGCCGCCGGCTTCGCACTGGTGATTACCGATCCCAACGACGTCGCCGTTCGCACCGGGGATCGGCCGATGTCCGAACTGCCCGACGCTGTGCAGGCGCTCGATGTCATTGCCAAGCCCGCGGTGTTCTATGACTTCGACGGCACACTGTCCGAGATCGTCAACGACCCGGACTCCGCGCGACTGGTCGACGGCGCGGCCGTGGCGCTGACCGCGCTGAGCGCTGCGTGCCCGGTGGCGATTCTGAGCGGTCGCGACCTGGCCGATGTCCGCCAGCGGATCGGTCTGCCCGGTCTCTGGTATGCGGGCAGCCATGGCTTCGAGCTGACCGGGCCCGACGGCAAGCACCACCAGAATGCCGAAGCAGCACAGAGCATTCCGGTGCTGGCAGAAGCCGCCACGGCGCTGGCCGGCCAACTCGGCGAGATTGCGGGAGTCGTCGTGGAACACAAGCGATTCGGCGTCGCCGTGCACTACCGCAATGCTGCGCGGGACCGGGTCGGCGAGGTGACAGCCGCGGTGCGCAACGCCGGGCAACGAAGCGCCCTGCGCGTGACGACCGGTCGCGAAGTCATCGAGCTACGTCCGGATGTCGACTGGGACAAGGGAACAACGTTGCGCTGGGTGCTCGACCACGTCCGCGACAACGAGGGCCCGCTGCTGCCGGTCTACCTCGGCGACGACATCACCGACGAGGATGCGTTCGACGCGGTCGCCGACGACGGCATTGCCATCCTGGTGCGGCACAGCGACGACGGCGACCGCGCCACCGCGGCCCATTATGCGCTGGACAACCCCGAGCGGGTCCGGGAATTCACCGAGCGGCTGGCACAGCAACTCGCGCGCTGACTACCGAACCGATTGCGACTGAAGGGTTTCGGCGGCAGGGTCGGTCATCGACTCACTTTCCTAACGAGGGCCGGCTAGCCCGTCGTGTACTCCACGGCGCCGTCTTCGAGCACCAGCCGGGCGTTGCTGCCGTCGGGCCCGGCCGCCTCGGTGCGGAACACCGCTTTGCCGGGCTCGGTGCGCCAGATCAGCGTGGTCAGCGTCTCCCCGGGAAACACCGGTTTGGTGAATCGTGCGTCGATGGCGGTGACCGCATGGGCGTCCCCGTTGCCGAGTTCGGCGATCAGCGCACGCCCGGCGAACCCGTAGGTGCACAAGCCGTGCATGATCGGCTCGGGGAAGCCGGCCAGTTCCTTGGCGAACCACGGATCGCTGTGCAGCGGATTGCGGTCGCCCGACAGCCGGTAGATCAGCGGCTGGTCTTTACGGGTGGGCAGCGCGACCCGGGCGTCGGGCTCGCGGTCGGGGATCGCCGGCGCGGCGGGGCGCTCGCCCGGCTGTCCGCCGAAGCCGCCCTCACCGCGGATCACCAGCGTGGTCAGCGTTTCGGCGACCAGCGTGCCGGAGTCGGGATCGCTGCCGCGACCGCGCAGCATGATGATCGCGTTCTTGCCCTCGCCCTTGTCCTGAATGTCGACCACCTCGGTGACCACCGAGAGCTTCCCGGCGGGCGGCAGCGCCGCATGCAGCCGGATGCCCTGCGAACCGTGCAGCAGCATCGCCCAGTTGAACGATCCGACCTTGCCGGCCGCACCGAAGGCCGGGCAGCAGATCACGGCGTAGGTCGGCAGCACCTGCTGGTCGATGCCATGGCTGTTTTCGGTGGTGAATTTCAAATCGTCAAGAGCGGCGCCCACACCGAGCGCATAGAGCAAGGTGTCGCGGTCGGTCCACTC
>NZ_JBYCLA010000234.1:0-3384 GCF_057473665.1 Mycobacterium sp. TH-M25 | reverse complement strand
GTTCGACGAGGGGGTCGGTGGGCTCTCGCAGTTGCGCGGCTACGTGCTGACCCCGGATGCCCACGCCCTCGATCAACGGCTGGACAAGCTGGCGGGGACGGTGTGTGCTGAGGATCCGCGCTCGCGTGCCGAGCGGCGCGCGGATGCGTTGGGGGCGTTGGCCGGCGGGGCGGATCGGCTGGGGTGTCGCTGCGGGCGTGCTGATTGCCCGGCCCGGGGCCGGGCCGGGGCGCCGCCGGTGGTTGTCCATGTGCTGGCCGAACAGCCCACTCTGCACGGTGACGGCGCTCCCGGTTCGCAGGTGTGCGCCGACGGGTTGATCAGCCCCGACCTGGTGGCCGAACTGGCGGCGACGGCCAAACTTGTGCCGCTGGTTCATCCCGGGGACGCCGCCCCCGAGCCGGGGTATGTGCCGTCGAAGGCGTTGGCCGATTTCGTACGCTGCCGGGATCTGACGTGTCGCTGGCCCGGCTGTGAGCGTCCGTCCTTTGACTGCGAGCTTGACCACACCATCCCTTACGCCCAGGGTGGGCCCACCCATGCGGCAAACCTCAAGTGCTACTGCAAAACCCACTAGCAGTTGGCTGGATAACCTAACAAGGGTGGTAGGGTAACAAGCCATGACGACCGCGATCTACCTCCGGCAATCGCTGGACCGCACCCGCGACGAGGCAGCCATCGACCGTCAGCGCGCAGCCTGCCGGGAGCTGGCGCAGCGCCGGGGCTGGGCCGATCTGGTGGAGTTCGTCGACAATGACCGCAGCGCCACCAACGGCACCCGCCCCGCCTATCAGGAAATGCTGGCCGCCGTTGGCGCCGGAAAGATCGCCGCGATTGTGTGCTGGCATGTCGACCGCCTATACCGGCAGCCGCGCGACCTTGAGGACCTGATCGACCTCGCCGAGGTCAACAAAATCGGTTTGGCGACCTGCGTCGGCGACGTCGACCTGTCCACGGACATGGGCCGCCTGGTGGCCCGGTTGTTGGGGGCGGTCAACCGCGGCGAGGTTGAGCGCAAGGCGGCCCGGCAGAAACTCGCCGCCAAGCAGATGGCCGCGCGAGGCATTCCGAAGTGGCCGCGTACCCCGTTCGGTTATACCGCCGACTGCCAGCCACACCCGGTCGAGGCCGAGCTGGTCCGCAAGGGCTACGAGACGATCCTGGGCGGCGGGTCCCTGTCTGGGCTGGCGCGCGAATGGAACAAGGCAGGCTATTACGGGCGCACCGGCAAGCCCTGGACCGCATCAACCATGTCCTTGTTCCTCCGCGCACCGCGCAACGCCGCGCTGCGCGCCCATAACAACGTCATCGTCGGACCCGGTACCTGGCCGCCGCTCGTCGACGAAACCACCTGGCGCGCAACACAAGCCCTGCTCGACGACCCGGGCCGCAAGCCCGGCCCCAAGACGGTGCGCCGGCATTTCCTGACCGGGGTGCTGCGCTGCGGCAAATGCGATGACGGCGGCCGTATCTCGGGCTACCAGGGGCCGAAAGGCCAAGAGCGCTACCGCTGCTGGAAATGCCTTGGCGTGGCGATCTCCAAGCCGGAAACCGAGGAGACGCTGCGCCGCATCATATGCGGCCGGTTGGCCCGCGACGACGCGAAGCAACTGCTCATCGACCGCGACACACCCGACCTCGACGCGCTCACCGCAGAAGCGAACACCCTTCGGGCACGCCGAATCGAGCTGGCCACCGAGTTCGCCGACGGAGAACTGACCGCAGCCGAACTACGCGCGGCGCGGGAACGACTCAACACCAAACTCGATGCCGTCGAAGCCAAGATGAGCGATGCTAGCGCCAAGCGAGTATTCGCCGACATCCCACTCGGGAGCGACCGCGTATACGCCGCGTTCAACGGCCTTGACATGGACCGTCAACGCGCCATTATCAATGTCATGCTGGTGGCGACCGTGATGCCGGTGGGCAAGCGAGGTCGGGTGGCGTTCGACCCCGAACGGATCGCGATCGAGTGGCAGCTATGAGCCGGGAAGTTCTCAAGGTGTACTGCCCCCGCAACCACAAAGTAGGCAGCGTTACCGCCGACGCCGACGCTGGGGTGTATGTGGTCAACCACTTCGCTGCCCTCGGTGGCGTCGAAGGACCCATCTACCCGTCCAAAAATCAGGTCAGGTCCCCATTGCTGCGCGACGAGGTGGCCGAGACGACTGCCTACTGCAAAACATGCAAGGAGCCGGTGACGCTCGACCTTCGGGTGATTAGCCGCAAGGTCGCCGCCGGCGCGCGGGATCACCACGCAGCCTATTCCAACGCCATCGACAAAACGTGGCGGCAGGCCGGCCGAGAACCGATGTACCCGCCGGACGCGACACGCCGAAACGACGACCGCTAGCGACCGACTACGGCTGCTATAGTCTAGCCATACGCGCCGCGCGAAATTAGTCGCGAAACCGGCCCCTTTTGGCAAGGGTCTCCAATTCGATGGAGACCTTGCATGCCCGAAAAACTGATCACCATTCGCGACGTCTGCGACCGCTACGGCCTGTCGGACAAGACAATCCGCCGCAAAATCAAAAGCGGCCAGCTCCCGGCGTACAGAGTCGGCGACCGTTTACTCAAACTCGACCCCGCCCAGGTTGAGCAAGCGTTGGTTCGGCGCGCCAACAACAACGATTTCGAGTCCTACATCGAAAAAGTGTTGAGCGCCGCGCCGCGGCTCACTGCGGACCAAGCGGACCGGTTGCGCGTACTACTAGAGCCGGCGCGCCGCGAGATAAACGCCCAGATGGGCGGAAAAACCGCGTGACGCAACGAAAAGGGCCGGCCCCGGGAAGCCGGCCCCTCCGAGATACCACATCCGTCCCCGAGTTTACCGCAGCGTTGGCGTCCCAGCAGGTGAGCTGGTGGCCGGTCCACGAGTTCCTGCAAGCCGCCCTCGCCCAGGCGAACTGCGCCGGCCCGTTGCCGTGGCCTGGCACGCCGGCCTGGTGCGACCTGGCTGACGGGGACCCGCGAAAGCTTCTCGCGTTGGCGAGCTTCGGGGAACATCACGCCTTGCGGGTCGAAACCGCACAGACCGCGAAAGCTGACGCTGCACAGGACGTTTCAGCATCAGCGGATTGGTCGCAGATCGCGCGAGAGCTACGCGGCCGCGACGCCGCGCGGGCCTCCGGCGCCTACATCCGGCGGGTAGTCGCGTGAACGCCGCGGACGCCGATTACGTCGACGACTTGAAGGATTGGTACGCCGAGGACGACCCCGACGGCGCCGAGCTGCTCGACGACATCGAGTCGTTCGCCGGGCCATTTCTGGCGCTGCCGACCCCGGATCACTTGACGGTCTTGTGCCTGTGGGCTGCTCACACTTGGTGTGTCGGTGCGTTTTACGTGACACCCCGCCTGGTGCTCGACTCGCCAGAGCCAG
>NZ_JBYCLA010000233.1:0-1855 GCF_057473665.1 Mycobacterium sp. TH-M25 | reverse complement strand
AACTTCGTCGACGCCGACGGTGTGCCCTTCGCCAAGCTGGTCCCCCTCGACCGGGGCAACGGGCACCCGCCGCAGCAGTTCATCTATCAGCCGGCGGTGGACAAAGTCCTGCGGGAGGGCGTCGACCGCTTCCCGAACGTCTCGGCGCTACTCGAACACGAGTGCCTGCGCCTGGTTCAGCACCCCGACCGTGTCGAGCTGATGCTCGCCGATCTGACCACCGACGAGTTCAAGCGGATCCGCGCCGGCTACGTCATCGCCGCCGACGGCGGGTCGAGCTCCATCCGCGCGCAACTGGGCATCGGCTTCGGCGGACGCACCTACTCGGAGCGCTGGATCGTGATCGACACCAAGGTGCTCAAGCAGTGGCCCGGCCATGACCGGCTTCGTTTCCACTGCAATCCCGAACGCCCCACCGTCGACTGCCCCACTCCTCTCGGGCACCACCGCTGGGAATTCCCGGTGCGCGACGAGGAGAACCAGGACGACCTGCTCAACGAGGACGCCATCTGGAATGTCCTGTCCGGGCAGGGAATCACCGAAGCCGACGTCAAGATCCTCGGCTTCGCCTGCTACAGCCATCACGTCCGGTTCGCCGACCGCTGGCGGGTGGGCAGGATATTCCTCGCGGGCGACGCCGCTCACGCGATGCCGCCGTGGATCGGGCAGGGCATGTGTGCCGGCGTACGCGATGTGGCGAACCTGTGCTGGAAACTGGATGCGGTGCTGACCGGGTCGCTGCCCGAATCGGTGCTCGAGACCTATGAAGCCGAGCGGTTGCCCCACGTCAAGCAAGTCACCGACCGCGCGGTCAAGACGGGCAAGATCATCATCGAACGCAACCGCTGGCGTGCTGCCGTGCGCAACCACCTCTTCCGAACCGCAAGCAAATTCCCCTACTTCACCAACTGGTTGCTCGAACACCGTTGGCTGCCCGACGCCCGCTACCGCGAAGGGCTCCTGGCCCGCAACGGCAATCCGGCGGTCGGGTGGCTCATCCCCCAACCATGGGTCATCGACGAACGGGGCGATCGGGTGCGCCTCGACGACGTGATCGGCGGCGGGTGGAGTGTGCTGCACATCGGTCCGCAGAGCCCGTGGCGGCCGTGGCGCTCGGCCGGGGTGACGATCATCGGAATCGCCCCGCCGGGCGGCGATCCGTCCGCGGGACGCATCGTCGACCGCGACGGCGTGCTGACGCGCTGGCTGGAGAAAAAGCAGGCGTCCGTGGTGGCCGTGCGGC
Source organism: Mycobacterium sp. TH-M25 (assembly GCF_057473665.1). NCBI lineage: Bacteria > Bacillati > Actinomycetota > Actinomycetes > Mycobacteriales > Mycobacteriaceae > Mycobacterium > Mycobacterium sp. TH-M25. Next base: position 612 of record NZ_JBYCLA010000233.1, on the reverse strand, counting down.
CCGACGGATTCGTCTACGCGGCCGGCGGCGAACAACCACTTCCCGCGCCTCCGGCCGGTTTTACGGCCAAAGCAATTCATCGAGTGAAGGATCACGCATGAGCAGCGACGCCATGCCCGACGACCACCACAGCACGCTCGCTTCGGAGCGCACCGTGCGCGTGCGGGGCGCCGAGGTCTTCGTGACCGACACCGGCGGGGACGGGCCGACCGTGGTATTGCTGCACGGCGGAGGTCCCGGCGCGTCGGGCTTGTCGAACTATTCGAGAAACATCGACGCACTCGCCCGGCGGTTTCGCGTAGTCGTTCCCGACATGCCCGGGTACGGTCGCTCCAGCAAGCGCGTCGACCACGAGGATCCGTTCGGGTTTCTGGCCACCGCGATCCGCGGTCTGCTCGACGAATTGAGTATCCCGACAGCGCATTTGGTGGGCAACTCCTACGGCGGAGCGGCTGCGCTGCGCCTGGCTCTGGACACCCCGGGGCGCGTCGGCCGGCTGGTGCTGATGGGCCCCGGCGGTATCGGGACCACCCGCGGGCTGCCCACCGCCGGCCTGAAATGCCTGCTGTCGTACTACGGCGGTGACGGACCGAGCCGCGAGAAACTGGCGGC
>NZ_JBYCLA010000232.1:0-8398 GCF_057473665.1 Mycobacterium sp. TH-M25 | reverse complement strand
CCAGGTCGTCTCCGGGTCGATAGATCTGCCGGACCACCAGCGCGCACAGGATCAGCACCGCGACGTCGCGCAGCAACACCGTCGTGGTGAACCACTGCTCGGGCAGCCCGCGGTCGGGAACGCTGTAGAGGTAATACATCCGCGGCACCCACACCAGCGCGTCGATCGTCATCCACGCCAACAGGATTCGCCGGTGCGGCAGCGCCAGAACCGCCAGCGGCACCAGCCACAGCGAAAATTGCGGGCTCCACACCTTGTTGGTCAACAGGAACGCCGCCACCACCAAGAACATCAACTGCGCCACCCGCGGCCGATGCGGCGCGCTCAGCGCGACGTAACCGATCGCCGCGCAACACGCCACGAACAGCGTCAGCACGACCAGGTTCAGGTTGTCCGGCGGCTGCCAGAAGCCCAGCCCGGTGTCGAAGCCCTGCCATCGGGTGAACGACTTGACGACGCTGTACAGCGAGTCCATGTCGTCGCCGCGACGGGCGTTCAGCCGGAAGAATTCCGACCAACCCCGCGGAAAGAGCACCAGCACCGGCAGGTTCACCACTAGCCACGTGATGGCCGCCGCGGCCGCGGTGCGAGCCACCTCGCGGAACCGTCCGGTCCGCACGCCCAGCACCAGCAACGGGCCCACCAGCAGCAGTGGATACAGTTTCGCCGCGCCGCCCAGACCGATCAGCACGCCGGCCAGCACCGGCCGCCGGCGCGCCCACGCCAGCAGACCGCCGAGCGCCAAACCCGTTGCCAGCGCGTCGAAATTGGTGAAGATCTGAAAAATCACCAACGGCGAGGCCGCCACCAGTGCGGCGTCCCAGACCCGTCGGCCGGCCAAGCCCGCGGTCGCCCACAGCGTCGCCAGCCAGGCCAACGCCAAGCCGAGTGCGGAGACGTCGAAGAACACCACCACCTCCGCGATCACCGGCAGCGGGATCATCCTGCTCACCGCGGTGTAGGTCTTGGCCAACGACATCGACACGTACTGGTAGACGCCGGTGAGAACCGGATACTCCATATAGCGCACCGCGGGCGAACCGTCGTAACGCGTTTGCGGCTTCCCGCTACCGTCTTTTTCAATCCAGCTCGACTTGTACGGAAAACGGCCCTCGCTCAACAACTCTGCGCCGTACAGCGGCACCGTGTCGGAGTAGCAGAGCTCGTAGTAGGCCCGCTGGTTCTGCCAGTTCGCAACGCGCTGGTCGCCGGGCCCGCTGCCGACGGTCTGCAGGCACGGCGCCTTGGTCGACCAGCCCAACGCCAGGAACACCAGCGCGATCAGGAACATCACCCGCAGCGGCGTCATGATCCGGGTCCGGCCGATGATCGCGTGGCGTCCCACCGGACCGCCCACGACATCGGCCAACGCCGCACCCAGAAAGTCGTTGCGGCTCGGGCAATCCCGGTCATCGGCGGAGCGCAGGTCCTCGGCCAGCGGACCCGGTGAGATGTCGGAGCGCTCGTCGACGGTCACGGTGGGGGCGGCGGTCCCGGCTCGGGCGCTCCCGGTGGCGGCGGAGCGGGCGCCACCGGAACCGTTGTCGGCGGTCCGATCGGAATCGTGATGCCCGGCGCGATTTCAATCGTCGGCTGGATGACTGTCATCTGCGGCGGCGGTGGCGGCGCGACGGGAACGCCGGCAAAGCCGCCGATCTCGGTCGGTTTGGGGAACGCTTCGTTTTTGGTGCCCTTGAGGGCGCCGTCCATCGTCGCCTTCCAGATGTCTGACGGCAGACCGGAACCGTAGACCGCCGCACCGGCCTTGGTCACCAGCGGTATGTCGCCGCGCACGGTGCCGACCCACACCGCCGTCGACAACGACGGGGTGTAACCGACCATCCACGCGTCCTTGTCGGCGTCGGTGTCACCGAACTGGGTAGTGCCGGTTTTGGACGCCGACGCCCGCCCGCCGGCCAGGTTGTGGCCGCGCGACCACCCGGCAATCGGCTGCATCGCCGCGGTGACATTGTCGGCGACATCCTTGGGGATCCGCTGTTCACCGGAGTTGTCGGAGTCGGTCGCGTCGAACAAGACCTTGCCCTCGGCGTTGACCACCTTCTGCACGAAGTGCGGGCGATGGTAGACGCCGGAGTCTGCCAGCGTCGCGTACGCCGAAGCCATATCGATCGGCCGGGTTTGATACTGGCCCAGCACAATTCCGTTATTGGGCGGGCCACCCTTGCCGTCCTCGGACAGCGTGTGCGAAACGCCGGGGAAGGTTTCGGCGATGCCAGCCTGGTGCGCGGCCTGAGCCACGTCCTGCGGGCCGTTCTTCAACTTCAGCATCAGCCGGTAGTAGGAGGTGTTCAGCGACCGCTTCAGCGCCTCGGCGATGTTGCAGACCCCGCAGCCTTCGCCCTCGACGTTGGTGATCTTGATACCGTTGACCGTCAACGGCGCGCTGTCGACCTGGTAGCCCAGGCCGATGCCCTGCTCGAGCGCGGCGACCAACGCGAACACCTTGAACGACGACCCGGTCTGCAATCCGGCCTGGGCGAAGTCGAATCCGTGCGCATCGGCGCCGCCGTAATAGGCCTTCACCGCGCCATTGTGCGGATCGATCGACACAACCGCGACCCGCATGTCGGCGTTCTGTCCGGCCAGGTATTTCGCCACCGCATTCTCGGCGGCCTTCTGCGCCGTCGGGTCGATTGTGGTGGTGATTTGCAGACCCTGGGTGTTCAAGGTCTGCTCGTCGATGTTGAACAGCTCCAGCAACTCTCGGGTCACCTGACGCTGAATCAGCCCGTTGGGCCCGGTGGTCTGATTCTGCTCGCGGGCCCGCTCGGGCGGTACCGTCGGCGGGAACTCTTGGGCTGCGCGGTCTTTCGGTGAGAGCGCGTTGTCATCGACCATCCCGTCGAGCACCCAGTTCCAGCGCTCTCGGGCGCCATCAGGGTCGATCGCCGGGTCCAGCGTCGACGGTCGCTGGATCAACGCGGCCAGCAGCGCGCCGTCGGCGACGGTGAGCTGGTCGACGGGTTTGTCGAAGTAGGCCCGCGACGCTGCCGAGATGCCGTAGGCGCCGCGGCCGAAGTAGATGATGTTCAGATAGGCCTGCAGCACCTCGTCTTTGGACCATTCCCTCGACATTTTGGTCGCGATGACGAGTTCCTTGGCCTTTCGGATCAGACCGCCGATCCCGGCGCGCTGCGACCCGACCAATGCGTTCTTGACGTACTGCTGGGTGATCGTCGAACCGCCCTGGGTGTCGCCGCCGAAGATGTTGTTCTTGAACGCGCGGGCGAAACCGGTGAACGAGAAGCCCGGGTTGGAGTAGAAGTTGCGGTCCTCGGCCGCGATCACCGCCTGACGGACGTGCACCGGCACTTGGTCGAGGTTGACGTCAACCCGGTTACCTTCGGGCGGAACGATTTTCGCCAACTCTGAGCCGTCGCTGGCCAGGATCGTCGATACCTGGTTGGTGCGGATGTCACCGGGCTTGGGAATGTCGACGATGAAGTAGGCCATCGCGAAGGTGACGATCGGCAACAGCAGGAGTACGACCGCGCCGACGTAGCCGCCGCGGCGGGCCCACCTCCAGTTGAGATGCCGCAGCCATTGCCAGCCGTGGCGTTGCGCCCCATCTCGAAGCGGTGCTGCCGTCGGCGACGGACCAGCGGATCCGGGCGGCGTGCGCGACGGTGACTTGGCGTCCAGGACGGCCTTCACCACGTCGATCGGATCCTTGAAGCGGCTCGGCGCATCGTCCTTGACCGGCGGTAGGATCGTGGTGAGCCGGTCGTCGGGAGGTATTGGCGGCCCGGAAGTGGTCTGCCTCGGCTGCGTCGACCCGCGATCGGCCCCTGACCCTTTAGGGTTGTCGGCGGCTGAGTGGTCTTGCGGCCCTTCGTTATTCACTGGCCGTGCGGGCGCCGTCGCGCGCCGTCCGGGTGCTGCGTGACTTGCGCGGCGGACGAGCCGCCGGTGTCGCGCCGAGCACATACGACTTGACCAGGTGATTCCAGCTGCAGGTTCGGCATACCTCCACTACATGTACGGAGAACTCATCGAACCGCGAGGCCAGCAACACCAATTCTTCGGCCGTCCGCGCCGAACCCGAGACCGCGCCCAAGTGGTCGCCGAACACCCACGACACCAGCGTCAGCTGCTCCTTGCGGCAGATCGGGCACATGACGGAGCTGACCTTGCCGTGAAACTTGGCCGCACGCAGCAGGTAGGGGTTGGCGTCGCAGACTTCGGTGACGCCGGTCCGGCCGGAGTAGACCTCGGCGAGCAGCGACCGGCGCCGAAGCGCGTAGTCCACCACCTGTCGCTGCAATCGCACGATCACCAGAGTACGTCCGCGTGGACGGTGGGCCGAGGTAGGTCGGTCACGTTTTCGTTCTAGGAGCCGCTGACCGCGCCGAACGCTCTGCCGTTTTGGCCCACTGGCGACCGGCGGTTGAACGACGCGAAAACAGCAGTTGGAATCCCGAAGTAGCGCCGAATATATCGGACCGATACTATTGCGCGAGACTGTTGCGCGACATAGCAGCGTCGCATTCGACCGAGCAAAGGAGGTGCCCCCGTGCTGGAACTAGCCATCCTGGGCCTTCTGCTCGAGTCACCCATGCACGGCTACGAGCTGCGCAAGCGCTTGACCGGTCTGCTCGGGGCATTCCGGGCATTCTCCTACGGTTCCCTCTATCCCGCACTGCGCCGGATGCAAACCGACGGATTGATCGCCGAGAACGCTGCCCCGGCGGGAACACCGGTGCGTCGCGCCCGACGCGTGTACGAGATGACCGATGCGGGCCGGCTACGTTTCAGCGAGCTGGTGGCCGATACCGGGCCACACAACTACACCGACGACGGGTTCGGTGTGCACCTGGCGTTTTTCAACCGCACACCGGCCGAAGCGCGGATGCGAATCCTGGAAGGCCGTCGCCGCCAGGTCGAAGTACGACGAGAAGGCTTGCGTGAAGCAATCGCGCGGGCCAGCAACTCGCTGGATCGCTACACCCGCCAGCTGCATCAACTCGGGCTGGAGTCCAGCGAGCGTGAAGTCACCTGGCTCAACGAGCTGATCGCGGCCGAACGTTTAGCGCAGAGCAGCGCTGAGCAGACCTAGAGCCAAGCCATCCCCCCACGAAGAGAGTTGAGGAGAACGCCCAATGAGTGAGCAGACCGCGCCGCAGGCGTCCACCGAGGTACGAGTCGCCATCGTTGGCGTCGGCAACTGCGCGTCCTCACTGGTCCAGGGCGTCCAGTACTACTACGACGCCGACGAGAACAGCACCGTGCCCGGCTTGATGCACGTCAAGTTCGGCCAGTACCACGTCCGCGACGTGAAGTTCGTCGCCGCGTTCGACGTGGACGCCAAGAAGGTCGGCTTCGACTTGTCCGAGGCGATCTTCGCGTCGGAGAACAACACCATCAAGATCGCCGACGTGCCACCGACCAACGTGACGGTGCAGCGTGGCCCGACCCTCGACGGCATCGGCAAGTACTACGCCGAGACGATCGAGATTTCTGACACCGAGGCCGTCGACGTGGTGCAGGCACTCAAGGACGCACGGGTCGACGTCATGGTGTCCTACCTGCCGGTGGGTTCGGAGCAAGCCGACAAGTTCTACGCCCAGTGCGCGATCGACGCGGGCGTGGCGTTCGTCAACGCGTTGCCGGTGTTCATCGCGTCCGACCCGGTGTGGGCCAAGAAGTTCACCGATGCCGGTGTGCCGATCGTCGGTGACGACATCAAGAGCCAGGTCGGCGCGACGATCACGCACCGCGTGATGGCCAAGCTGTTCGAGGACCGCGGTGTGCAGCTCGACCGCACCATGCAGCTCAATGTCGGCGGCAACATGGACTTCCTGAACATGCTCGAGCGCGAGCGGTTGGAGTCCAAGAAGATCTCCAAGACTCAGGCCGTCACGTCGAACCTGCAGCGCGAGTTCAAGACCAAAGACGTGCACATCGGCCCGTCCGATCACGTCGGGTGGCTCGACGACCGCAAGTGGGCCTACGTTCGTCTCGAGGGCCGCGCCTTCGGTGACGTGCCGCTGAACCTGGAGTACAAGCTCGAGGTGTGGGACTCGCCGAACTCGGCAGGCGTCATCATCGACGCGGTGCGCGCAGCCAAGATCGCCAAGGATCGCGGCGTGGGCGGGCCGGTCATCCCGGCGTCGGCATACCTGATGAAGAGCCCGCCGAAGCAGATGGCAGACGATATCGCCCGGACCCGGCTCGAAGAGTTCATCGAGGGCTGACCTTTCCCACCCAACGTCGAGTTGTCGGGCCGCGTCTCGGCTGAATCGCCCAACAACTCGACGTTCGGCCGGGTCCTTTAGTGTCGAGAGCCATGACCGACCTTTCCGACGGCGACCTGGTTGGACTGTCCGAATTCGGGCTGCTGGCCGAGAACGCCGAGCAGGCGGGCGTCACCGGTCCGCTGCCGTCGGTGCGGCGGGTCGAGGCCGGCGGCATCAGCGCGCTGCAGTGGGGCGAGGAGTCGCCGCGGGTGGTGTTCTTCCACGGTGGCGGGCAGAACGCGCACACCTGGGACACCGTGATCGTCGGTCTGGGCGTGCCCGCGCTGGCGGTCGACCTGCCCGGCCACGGGCACTCGGCCTGGCGCGAAGACGGCGACTACTCACCGCAGCACAACGCGGAAGCCGTGGCGCCGGTGATCCGCGAGTTGGCCCCGGATGCCGAGCTGGTGGTGGGCATGTCGCTGGGCGGGCTGACCGCGATTGGCCTGGGTGCGCTCGAGCCGCAGCTGGTGCGCGAGCTCATGCTCGTCGACGTCACCCCGTCGGCGATGAAGCGGGTCGCCGAGATGACCAGCGAACAGCAGGGCGCCGTCGCGTTGATGCGGGGCGACCGGGAATTTCCCAGCTTCGACGCGATCCTCGACATCACCGCCGCCGCGGCCCCGCACCGCGATCGGAAATCATTGCGCCGCGGCGTTTTCCACAACACCAAGCAACTCGACAACGGCACCTGGACGTGGCGCTGGGACACCATCCGGGAAGTTCCGGACTTCGACGGCCTGTGGGACGACGTGGCCGGCTTGTCGGTGCCGGTGCGGTTGGTGCGCGGCGGCACCTCGGGATTCGTCACCGACGAGGACGCCGATGAACTGGGCAGGCGCGCGCGGCACTTCCGGGGCCTGCGAGTGGTGGAGAACTCGGGCCATTCGGTACAGAGCGACCAGCCGCTCGTGCTGACCGAGATCCTGCGCGGCGTGCTGAGCGGCGGCTGACCTACTCGGCACGGCTGTCGGCGGCGATGGTGTCGATGCCGGTATGTCGTTGGCCGCGGTACTGGACCTATGCGTATCCATACATAAGAGCACCCGCGATCCGCGCCTACGGTGGAGGGCATGACTTCTTCCGACCGGCCGATCCGCATCGGCGTTCAGCTGCAGCCCCAGCACACCCCGGACTACGCCCGCCTGCGCGACGCTGTGCGCCGACGTGAAGACGTCGGCGTCGACGTCGCCTTCAACCGAGACCACTTCTTCCCGCTGTACGGCGACCCCGACGGCGCGCACCACGAATGCTGGACCATGCTGGGCGCCTGGGCCGAGCAGACCTCCCGCATCGAGATCGGCGCCCCGGTGACCTGCAACTCCTACCGCAACCCCGAGCTGCTGGCCGACATGGCCCGCACCGTCGACCACATCTCGGACGGCCGGCCGATCCTGGGTATCGGATCGGGCTGGAAGGAGAGGGCTTACGACGCGTACGGCTACGAGTTCGGCACCGTCAGCAGCCGACTGGACGACCTGAGCAACGCCGAGGCGCTATGCCGCTGGCGCGATCCGGCATGAGGGTCGGCGCGGCGAAACTGGTCGCGCTGCTGGCCACCGTGCTGCTGACCTACACGCTGGCGCCGGTCGCTCCCGCGAGCGCCGGCAACAATCTCTGTAAGCCGGTCGGTGAGGAAGGCGCGATCGCGCTGCCGCGAAAGCTGGCAGCCGCCAACCGGCCCCGCGAGGACAAATACACCACCGCCGACGTCGAGCCGCTGAGCGCGGTCGACATCAACAAGCTCGGCTTGCGCACCCCCGGGACGCTGATCGTGGGCACCCAGCCGGGCGGCCCGCCGACCAGCTGCCTGGACAGCGCCGGACGCTACTCCGGATACGACAACGAGCTGCTGCGGGCGATCGCTGCGAAGCTGGGCCTGCGCGTCGTCTTCGCCGGCACCGAGTTCTCCAGCCTGCTCGCCCAGGTCGCGTCGCGGCGCTTCGACGTCGGCTCGGCGTCGATCATGGCCACCGAAGCGCGCCGTCGCACAGTCGGTTTCACCAATGGCTATGACTTCGGTTACCTGTCGCTGATCGTGCCGTCCGGCTCGCCGTTGGGCAGCTTCGACGACCTCGCGGCCGGGCAGCGGATCGGCGTGGTGCAGGGCACCGTCGAAGAGGCCTACGTCATCGACACCC
>NZ_JBYCLA010000231.1:0-5340 GCF_057473665.1 Mycobacterium sp. TH-M25 | reverse complement strand
GGGCATCCCAGTTGTTCGACCGCGCAACCTTGTCTTGGACTTTTGCCGTATACCCGGCCAGGAAAGGCACCGCGATCCCCGCCGTCGCGTCCAGTCGCCGGTCGCGGACCACCAGGTGAGCCGCGAGGTCGGTGGTGTTCCAGCCCGCACATAGCGTCGGGGCATGCGGGCCAGCCGCGCGAAAGGTGGCCACCAGAGCACGTCGTTCACGCTGCGCTTGGCTCATCTGCGGCGTTCCTCCTCATCGCTTCGCTCTGCATCGTCACCACCTTAGGCGACGTCGCGCGCTGGCGAGCGACAGAGATGTTCAGTAAGTTAATCTTTAACCTTGTGAAGCGAACCCGAGAGGTCGGGTTCGCAGGTTTGTCGTCGCCCGTCGAGAGGTATGCGCGTGGCTCCGAGGCTGAGTAGCTTGGTTCTTGCCCGATCGTTCGAGAGGGGCCTACGTGGGTGAGGTGCGTGCACTCTCGCTAGCACCATCGGCGAGTCCTGCTGAGCTGGACCAGCACGCTTGGTCTGATCCGGCACAGTTCACAAGGTGGCACATCGAGATTCGGCGCAGGGTGCTCGCCCACCTCAGAGAGTTCGTCACCCACCGGTGCGCCGCCGAACTGTCCGAGTCCGGCGTGCAAATAGCCGGCGATATCCTGCTTGATTTCGTAGCCGGCGGAAAATGCCTGCGCTCGACCTTCATGTACCTGGGCTGGCTCGCGGGTTCAGCAGACAGCGACGAGGCTCTCTTCGCCTGCACCGGGCTGGAGTTGCTACACGCGTTCGCCCTGTTGCAGGACGACGTGATGGACGCCGCATCGTCGCGTCGCGGCCGTCCGGCGGCCCACGTGCAGTTCAGCCAATGGCACCGGAGCCAGAAGTTGTCCGGTCCAGCGGAGCGATTCGGCGAATCGGCGGCGATCCTGCTGGGTGACCTCTGCCTGATCTGGGCCGAGCAGATGCTACGGGAAAGCGGCGTGGAACATCGCAGCCTGCAGCAGGCCTGGCCCCGCTACGACGCGATGCGCACCGAACTCGCAGTGGGCCAATTCGCCGATCTCGCAAACGATGCCCGGGACTTACCCTCGATGGACACGGTCCTGGATGTGGCGCGACGCAAATCGGGCAACTACACCGTGCGCCGGCCGTTGGAAATCGGCGCAGCGATGAGCGGCTGCAGCGATCGCACCATCTCGGGCCTGGGCCGCTACGGCGAAGCGGTCGGTGAAGCGTTCCAACTTCGTGACGACCTGCTCGGAGTTTTCGGCAACGCGTCGGTGACCGGCAAACCCGACGGCCAAGACCTCGTCGAACGCAAGGCCACCAGTGTCATCATTGCCGCACACCAGTTGGCCGATCCAGCCGCCCGCCGACAGCTCACCGAGTTGATGAACACCACCGAACTCGACGCCGACGCGATCGAAGGCTGGCGTGAGTTGATCGTCCAGACCGGCGCCGTGCGGTGGATCGAGACGACCATCAGCGATCGAGTAGCCCGCGCACTCGACGAACTCGACCAGCTTCGGATCAGCGAGCCAGTGCGGGCCGCATTGACGAACATGGCCGCCGTGTGCACCCAGCGAGCCGACTGATGCGAAGTGTGCAAGGCCCCACTAGCCGCGTCGTCGTCGTCGGCGCCGGCTTGTCCGGACTGACCGCGGCGCTGCACCTGGCCGGGCGGGGCCGCGAGGTCACCGTCGTCGAGCGTGAGGACTGGCCGGGCGGGCGCGCCGGCCGGGTCGACGTGCGCGGGTATCAGCTCGACACCGGACCCACCGTGCTCACGATGCCGGACATCATCGACGAAGCCTTTGCCGCGGTTGGCGAAAACCGTTCGGATCGTTTGGATCTGATGCCGATCGATCCCGCGTATCGAGCGCAATTCGCCGATGGCAGCAGCCTGGACGTGCACAGCGACGCCGACCTCATGGCCGAGGCCATCGCGGGCTTCGCGGGCGCCAAACAGGCCGAGGGTTACCGGAGGTTGCGCACCTGGCTGACCAAGTTGTATCGCACAGAATTCGACGGGTTCATTGCCGAGAACTTTGATTCCCCGCTGGCGTTGGTGAATCCGCAACTGGCGCGGCTGGCGGCCCTAGGCGGATTCCGCAAGTGGGACACCATGGTCAACCGCTACATCTCCGACACCCGGTTGCGGCGAGTCTTCACGTTTCAGTCGCTTTACGCCGGAGTCGCACCACGAAAGGCGCTGGCCGTCTATGCGGTGATCGCCTACATGGACACCATCTCCGGGGTCTACTTCCCGCGCGGCGGAATGCGGGCCCTACCCGATGCATTGGCAGCAGCCGCCGCCGCCGCCGGAGTGCGCTTCGTCTATGGCGCAACGGTCACCGGACTGGAGCGCAGTGGCAGCCGGGTAACCGCCGTGCTCACCGACACCGGCGAACGCCTCGCCGGCGACGCCGTGGTGCTGACCACCGAACTGCCGACCACCTACCCGCTGTTGGGGCGCAAGCCGCGACGCATCGGTCGGCTGCGGCCGGCGCCATCTGCGGTCGTCGCCCACGTCGGACGGCCTCGCTCGGCGCCCGCGAATCCACCTCTGGCACACCACAACATCATCTTCGGCCAGGCGTGGGACCAGACGTTCACCGACATCATCAGGGACGGTCAGCTGATGCGGGATCCGTCACTACTCGTCACCAACCCCACGGCCAGCGACCCCGGCCTGGCCCCGCCCGACCGTGACTTGTTCTATGTACTTGCCCCCGCCCCCAACCTCGAACGCGGGATCATCGACTGGTCTCACCTCGGGGACAGCTACACCGAGCAGCTCATCGATATCGTTGCCGCGCGGCTGATTCCGGGATTCAGGGACGGTGCCGAAGTGCTCCATGTCGTCAACCCCGAGGACTGGGCCGCTCAGGGGATGATCGCAGGCACACCGTTCGCGCTGGCTCACACGTTCGCTCAGACCGGGCCGTTTCGTCCGGCCAACACGGTGCGGGGCATCGACAATGCGGTGCTCGCCGGGTCGTCGACGGTTCCCGGCGTCGGGGTGCCAACCGCGATGATCTCCGGCAGGCTGGCAGCCGACCGGATCACCGGCATCGCCGATCAACCGAAGCCGACCGTCATCGCGAAAGCCGGAAAGTCATGATCCACACCGAACTGAGCGCCGCAGGTATCGACGATCCGCGACTGCGGGCGGCTTACCAACGCTGCCGCACGCTCAACGCCGCTCACGGTCGCACGTTTTTTCTCGCCACCCGACTCCTCGCACCCGACCAGCGCCCGCCGATCCATGCGCTCTACGGCTTCGCGCGGTACGCCGACGACATTCTCGATGACTTCGATGCGTCGTTGGACACGCCGACGCGGGCGGCGCGCCTGCAACAACTCAGCGAACAGTTCTTCGCTGCCGACGAGCATCCGAGCAACCCAGTGCTGGCCGCGGTCCGCCACACCGCGCGGCGTTACGCAATCGGCGACGAACTGTTCGACGACTTCCTGACATCCATGCGCATGGACCTCACGATCACCGACTATCCCGACCGCGACGCGCTCAACCTGTACATGAAGGGCTCCGCGGAAGCGATTGGCCTGCAAGTGCTTCCGATTTTGGGCACCATCGTCCCCGCCGAGCAGGCCGCGCCGCACGCCGCGGCACTGGGTAGAGCGTTTCAACTGACCAACTTTCTGCGTGACATCCACGAAGACCTGGTCCGTGGGCGGGTTTACCTGCCTGCCGATGAACTGGCTTCCCACGGCGTCGACCGCGAACTGTTGACGTGGTGCCACACCAATCGCACCACCGACCACCGGGTGCGCAATGCGCTGGCCGACCAGCACCACATCGCCCGCGGTGTCTACCGCTACGCCGCTGACGGTGTCGCTCTGCTGGAACCGCGATCGCAGCCGTGCGTCGCAACTGCATTGACGCTCTACGCCGACATCCTCGATCGCATCGAAGACAGCGGCTTCGCGGTGTTCACCCACCGCGCCACCGTCGGGAACGGGCGACGACTGCGCGTCGCCGGCGCCGGGCTGATCCGCTCGTGGCGGGCACGGCGAACACATCGGGTCGGGTCAGAAGCGCGCAAATCTGGTGCAGCGTAGTGGATCACTGGCAGTATCTGATTGTGCTCGGCGCCTGCCTGGCGATCACCTTGCCGCTCGAGATCTTTCGCCCCGGCGTGTACCGCCAGGCGTGGCGGGCTACCCGCGCGGTGCTACCGGTTGCCGCCGTGTTCGTGCTGTGGGACGAAGTCGCAATTGCCGCCCATATCTGGACTTACAACCCCGCCTACGTCACCGGTGTCGAGATCCCGTTCCACATGCCGATTGAAGAGGTCTTGTTTTTTCTGGTGATTCCCTTGTGTGCCTTGCTGACCTACAACGCGGTGAGCGCGATCCTGCGACGGGTCACCCGCCGATGACCGGCCTCGGTTACACCGTCCCCGCCGTGATGTCGGCGCTGGTGGTCTGCGCCCTCGAGTTGATGGTGTTGCACACCGGCCTTTTTCGGCGTCCGGCCTACTGGCTGTCGATGGTCATCGTGATCGGCTTCCAGATCCTGACCGACGGCTGGCTCACCAAACTGAGCGCCCCGATCGTCATCTACGACGACCGGCAAACCAGCGACGTTCGATTTCCGTTTGACATCCCGATCGAGGACTTCTTGTTCGGCTTCACCTTGGTAACCGCAGTCCTGCTGCTATGGGAGCGACAACGTGAACATCAATAACACCGGCCTGCCTCGCGCAGACGTGCCGGCCGCCTTCGACGTCGGCGCCTCGGCCTACGACCGCCTCGTCGGTACCAGCCCGGGATACCATGCCCACCTTCGGCTTTCGGCACAGCGATTGCGGTTGCCCAACGACGGGCGCGGCCTGCGGCTGCTGGATGCGGGCTGCGGTACCGGTGCCTCGACGGCAGCTCTGCTCAGCGTCGCCCCGAACGCTGACATCGTCGCCATCGACGCGTCAAAAGGCATGCTCGACGAGGCGAAGAACAAACCGTGGCCCCCGTCGGTGCAATTTGTGCACACGCCGGTCGAAGGCCTCGCCGACAACGGCGTTGTCGGACCCTTCGACGGGATCCTGGCCGCGTATTTGATCCGCAACCTGGCCGATCCCGACACCCAGCTGCGGGCGCTGCGCGACCTGCTGGCACCCGGCGCCACATTGGCTGTGCACGACTACTCGGTCCGCGACTCGCGCGCCGCCACCGCGGTATGGAACGCGGTGTGCTGGGGCATCATCATCCCGTCGGGGTGGTGGCAGACGCGCGACGCGACGCTCTACCGGCATCTGTGGCGCAGCGTGTTGACCTTCGACGGCGCAACACGATTGCGGCAGCGGATGCGTGATGCGGGCTTCGTCGCGG
>NZ_JBYCLA010000230.1:0-9408 GCF_057473665.1 Mycobacterium sp. TH-M25 | reverse complement strand
GCGCCTGGTTGGACCTGGCCGCCGACGAACTCCCGCGCAGCAGCACGGCGTTGCCGGACTTGAGCGCCAGGCCGAAGGCGTCGACGGTGACGTTGGGCCGGCCCTCGTAGATCATGCCGATGACGCCCAGCGGCACCCGCTGCTGGCGCAGCTGCAGGCCGTTGGGCAAGGTGTAGCCGCGCAGCACCTCACCGACCGGGTCGGGCAACCCCGCGACCTGACGCAGGCCCGCGGCGATCGCCTCGACGCGCTTGGCGTCCAGCGCCAGCCGGTCGAGCATTGCGGGCGCCGTGCCGGCGGCCCGCGCGGCGTCGAGGTCTTCGGCGTTGGCTTCCAGGATCGTCGCGGTGTGCGCCACCAACGCAGCGGCCGCGGACTGCAACGCGGCGTCCTTGGCGACCGTCGGCAACACCGCGAGCGCGCGGGCCGCGACACGGGCGCGGCGCGCGGCGTCGTGGACTTCGCGGCGCAAGTCGGGGCGCGACGGTGCTCGCAGACTCATCGAACCAGGGTATCGGTCGCCGAGCGGCCGACTAAGGCTGCCCCATCCGCGTCATTGCGACCGCTGCATCGGTGCGCCGTGACGTGCCGGGCCGCGTTCCGTGTGCACCACCGACAGGGCGGCTTTCACCGGCGTCTCTCCCGCCCGCTCGCCGCACCTCGCCTGGCGCACTTTGTTGCGACGCTCCTCGATGATGCGGCCGAAGTTCTGCAGCAGCACCGGTTCGCGCATCACCAGCGGCTCGAGGTGTTCGCGGTCGATCTCGAGCGCGGTGACCTCCCCGAGCGCGTGGGCGCCGGCGAGGTTCGGTTGCCGGGTCAGCGCCGTCAGCCCCAGGAACGAGCCCTCTGCCAGCGTGCCGATCACCGTGACGGACCCGTCGTCGGCCGTGGCGGTCAGTTGCACGCTGCCGGCGACCAGGAACGTCATCCCGGCGGGCACCTGACCCGCGTACTCGACGATCTCGTCGGCCCCGTACCGGACGAGCCGGGCGCGCGAGTGCAGCAAGCGCTGTTCGTCCATGCTGAGACGCAGTGCGGGCGCCACCACGGTGCGCAACGCGCTCTCGACCCGTTCGGCGGTCGAGTAGTCGTCGTCGGCGCCGTCCAGGTGAAGCCCTTCCCGGCGCGCGGCGTACCAGATCCATCGCAAAAACGTGGACCGGGCGCCACCGTCGTCGGCGGGCGAGTTCAGCGCGAAGGACGTGCGGTACTCGGCGCCGCCGACGGGCACCGAGCGGGGCACGACGCCGGTCGCCAGTTGCGGCAGGCCGGATGCGGTCCGGGTCAGCAGCGCGCAGACCCGGTCGGGCGGGTCCGCGGCCGAGAAGGTGGTGGTCAGCGACAGTTTGTGTGTGCCCGGCGGGCGGCTGAGGTTCGTGAACGACGTCGTGGCCAGCATCGAGTTCGGCATGATGCGCATGCCGCTGCCGGTGTCGATGTGCACGGCCCGCCAGTTCACCTCGACGACGCGCCCCTTCGCGGTTCCCGTGTCGAGCCAATCGTTGATCCG
Organism: Mycobacterium sp. TH-M25; assembly: GCF_057473665.1. Classification (NCBI taxonomy): domain Bacteria; kingdom Bacillati; phylum Actinomycetota; class Actinomycetes; order Mycobacteriales; family Mycobacteriaceae; genus Mycobacterium; species Mycobacterium sp. TH-M25. The sequence continues at coordinate 7,895 of NZ_JBYCLA010000230.1, read as the reverse complement.
GAAAGGCTGCTCGAAGAGCATGAACAACCCCGACACGATCTGGCCGACGGAGTTCTGCAACATCAGGCCGATCACGACCGACGTGACGCCCAGCGCGGTGAACAGGCCGCCGACCCGTACACCCCAGACCCAGGACAACATCAGGGCCACACCGGTGCCGATCACGGCGAAGCGGGCCACGTCGAGGAAGATTCCGGGAAGCCTTTTGCGCCAACTGTCTGCGGGGGCGCCCTCGAACACGGTGGCGTTGAGACCCGACACCACCACCAGCAGCACCAGGAAGCCGAACAGCGTGGTGAGCATCCGCACCGGCACGTCGCCGGCCGGGATCTGCGACGCCTTGACCAGCAGCAGCAACAGCGCACCGAGGGGCAGCAGGTAATTGCGCAGCAGGCTGACTTGTCTGGTCATACGGCTGTTGCGGCGGGCCAGGTTGTGACCCAGCTCGGTGAGCGCGATCAACGCGAGCGGAAACCCGACCGCGATGCCGATCGCCCAGTAGAACCACGGGGCGTGCCAGGCGTTCATCACCGCTCCGCGAGCCGGTAGATCGCCTGCTCGGATCCGCCGACCGAGATGGTGCCCGCCGGCGTGAACTGCCGCACGTCCCGCAGCGCCTCATAGACCTGAGCACTCACGTAGATGCCCGGCTGCGGTGCGCCACTGTGCATCTGGTAGGCCAGGCTCACCGCCCCGCCCCACATGTCGTAGATGAGACCGGACCGGCCCACCAGCCCGCTGACCACGTTGCCGGTGTTGACGCCGATCCGCAGGCTCAGCTGGTGACCGGTCTGGGCGTTGAAGCGGTCGATGCTGTGGCGCATCTCCAGGGCGAAATCGACGCTGCGGTGGATGCTGTCCAGTCGCGGGGTGATCACACCGCAGCTGGCCAGATAGCCATTGTGGAACGTGCGGATCCGTTCCACGCCAAGGGCTTCGGCCGCCGAATCGAACTGGCGGAACAGTTCGTCGACGATGCCGACCAGCACGTCGCCGGGCAGGCTGTTGGAGATCTCGTCGAGCCCGACGATGTCGGCATAGATGATGGCGACGTCCTGATGCGTCTGGGCGATGGTCTCCTCGCCGCCGCGGTACCGCTGCACCACCGATTCGGGCATCAGCGCCAGCAGGAGCCGTTCGTTCTCCCGGCGCTGCTCGTTGAGGAGTTCGTCCTTGATCGCCAGGTTCCGGCTCATCTCGTTGAACGCCGCGGTGAGATCGCCGAACTCGTCGCGCGACTTCACCGGGATGTTCACTTCGTAATCGCCGGAGCTGATCTTGCGCGTGCCCGCCTCGAGTCGCCGGATCGGCCGCACCGCCGCCTGGGCGACCAGCATCGAGGCCACGCAGATGACGAAGATCATCGCCGTCACCGCGATCACCAGCGTTTGGCTGAACCTGCCCAGTCGCGCGAAGGCATCGGAGTTGTCCCTGGTGGCCAGGATCGACCAGTGCAAGTCTGAGTCGGGTATGTTCACCGGGGCATACGCTTCCAGCTCCCGGTTGCCGGTGTAATCGGTGCCGCTGACGGTCCCGCTCTCGCCGCGCTGGGCGGCCCGAAGGCCCGAGCTGGCAACCGGCTGCACCAGCACGGTGGTGTGCAGCCGGATCGCCCGGGCGACGACATCGGGCGGTGTGCCGGCGGCGATGGCCTCGCGCCGGTACTCCTGCGGGTCTTCCAGGAAAATGCGCGAATCCGAGCGCATCAGGTCGTCGGGGCCCGCCAGATAGGTCTCGGTCGCGGCACCCATCCCAGCGGCTTTCCACTGTTTTCCTGCGGTCATGATCGTGTTGATCATCGCGATCGGCACCGGCAGGGCCATGACGCCGCTCATCTTGCCGTTCATGCCGACCGGCGACACCACCCACGCCGTGGGCGTGTCGAGCTGTGGCTGATAGGGCTGGAAGTCGGTGATCCAGACGAAGTCGAGATCGTTGGAGCGCAACGCCTTTTGGTAGGCGCTACGGAGATTGGATTCCCGGTACGGGCCGGTGAGGATGTTGGTCCCCAGGTCCGGCCCTTTCCGCACGCTGTAGACGACATTGCCCTGCGTGTCCAGCAGCAGCGCGTCTCGATATTTGAAGCGCGTCACGATGCCGCTCAAGTAGAAGTTGAAGCGGGCGTTGGCCGCCGACCACGCGCTGCCGTCGCCGGCCTCCCGCATGCCCGCCTGTTCGTTCGGCGGCGTGGGCACCGCGGTGTAGTTCGCCTGAACGTACCTCTGCGCGTTGGAACTCGGCAGGACGGCGTTGAGGTCGATCGTGTCGCCGGTCAGCTGCTTGATCGGCAGGATCATCTGGTTTTGGTAGTAGCCGACGAGCGCCTGCTGCTGGGCGGGGGTGATCGTCGCGTCGGCAAGTTGGTCGAAACCCGCAGTGAGCGCGTCGGTTGCCTCGACGATGCTGAATCCGCCGCTGTAGACGATCAGCGAATTCGTCACTTGCCGAAACAGCGCTTCCACCGCGCGCTTCTGGGATCCGCGCAATTCGATCAACCGCTCGGACTCGACCTGCACCAACGCGTCGCGGCCGGACACGGCCCCGATGAAGCCGATGACCGCCACGCCCAGGATGCTCGACAGCAGCAGCGCCACCAGGATCTTGGACTGGATGCCGAACCGGAAGCGGGGCCGCGACAGAAACCGGTGCTTTCTTCTGCCCGCCAATTCGACCGGGGCGGATTTCCCATCGGTCTCTCCGGCGGATTCCCGGCCGCTTTCCGAAGTGGTTTCGCTGGCAATTTCCCCGCCGGTTTCCCGGCTGGTCCGAGGGGCCGGATCGGCGTCTTTAACCCCGCTCGATGTCAATCGCCTCTCCGCCTTTCTTCGACAGGATTCGGCCTCGCTCACGCAGCAGAGTAACGCGCCGACCCGCAGATATTGGCGATTGCCGCAAAGCGACGCTCCCCGCCCGGCGCGACTACCGTCGCGGGAATGGCGCGGGTGTGTGTGGTTGGCAGCGTGAACATGGATCTGACGTTCGGCGTCGAAGCCCTCCCGCGTCCGGGCGAGACGGTGCTGGCGTCGTCGTCGAGCCACGCCCCCGGCGGCAAGGGCGGCAACCAGGCGGTCGCCGCGGCGCGGGCCGGCGCACAGGTGCAGTTCGTCGGCGCGCTCGGCGAGGACGCCGCGGCCGGACAGCTGCGGGCGCATTTGACGGCCAACGGCGTCGGGCTGGACGGGACCGTCGCGGTCCCCGGTCCGAGCGGCACGGCGATCATCGTGGTCGACACCGGCGCCGAGAACACCATCGTCGTCGCTCCGGGCGCCAACGGGCGGCTCTCGCCGTCCGACGAGACGGTGCGCACGGTGATCTCCGACTGCGACGTGCTGTTGACCCAGTTGGAGATTCCGGTCGCGACGGCGCTGGGCGCGGCGCGCGCGGCCCGCTCGGCCGGGTCGGTCGTCCTGGTCAACGCGTCGCCGGCGGGCCGGGACGACGGCGCGCTGGCCGAACTGGCGGAGCTGGCCGACGTGGTGATCGTCAACGAAGACGAGGAACGCCAATGGCGCTGGCGGCCGGACCATCTGGTGACCACCCTGGGCGCGCGGGGCGCCCGGTACGCCGGCACCGACGGCGAGTTCACGGTGCCCGCCCCAGCGGTCGACGCGGTGGACACCACCGGGGCCGGCGACGTGTTCGCCGGGGTGCTGGCGGCGAACTGGCCGCCGGGGCCCGGCGCGACGCCCGAGCGGCTGCGCGCATTGCGGCGCGCGTGCACGGCCGGCGCGCTCGCCACGCTGGTGCGCGGCGCCGGCGACTGCGCGCCGCGCGCCGACGCGATCGACGCGGCCCTGCGCGAGGGGGGCTCGGGCTAGTCCCGGCGCACGTCGTGGGCGATCGTCAGGCCGTCGGCCATCTCGAGTTCGTCGGCGGTCTGACTCAGCAGCACGCGGCTGCGCCCGGGCGAAAGCAGGGCAGACAGGTGGTGGTGCGGCGCGCCGGCCACGAACACCAGCCGATTGACGCGCAGCAGCGCGGCGCCGATCGCCGTGTCCAGCAGGCGGGCGTTGCGCGGGCCCGCGATCTCGGCGGTGATCTCATGACGCACCCGGTCGGCGACGATCCCCGCGTCGGACAGCAACTGGTAGAGGGGCGCGCGCCGCAGCGCGGGCCCCGTCAGCGCGCCGGCGAGTTCCGCGGGCAGCCAGGCCTCGCTGACGATCAACGGCTCCCCGGTCCTGCGTTGCCGCCGCACCCGCACGATGTGCAGCAGGTCGCCGGACGTCTCGAGCGCCTCGGCGACGGTTTGCGGAGGGCGGCGGACCCCGAGTTCGACCACCTCCACCTCGGTTTCGAACTGGGTCCGGCGCAGCCCCGCCATGTAGGAGCTGCCGGAGGACGACACGTCGGCCGGGCCGTGCGTGCGCACAAAGGAACCCACCCCGTGCCGGCGCTCGATGTAGCCCTGCTCGACCAGGTCCGCCAGCGCCCGGCGCACGGTGATCCGGGAGACCCCGAACTGCTCGCAGAGCGTCTGCTCGGTGGGCAGCGCGTCGCCGGGGGCCAGCACGCCGCGGTCGATCTCGTCGTGGAGCACCAGGAACAGCTGCCGGTGCAGCGGGACACCCGCAGCGGCGGACACCGGTGCCGCCCTGTCGCCGGCCTTGTCCACGGTCATGAATGTTTCCACACCCGTCCGCTTGCGCTCGTTTCGCTAGTTGTTATATGTATATAACAACTAATCGGGAAGGGGTGGCTGATGACGGTGGTGACGCAGCGGGCCGCCACCGACCCGGCGGGGCCCACCGGGCGACTGGCCACCTGGATCGCCGGGCTCACCCTCGACGACGTGCCCCAGCCCGTCTGGCGGCGCGCCAAGCACCTGCTGCTCGACGGCCTGGGCTGCGCCCTCCTCGGCGCGCGACTGCCCTGGTCGCGGCTCGCCACCGACGCGGTGCTCGGCATGGAAGGCGCGGGTGACACCGTCGTCATCGGGACCGGCCACACCACCGGCGCGCCCGGCGCCGCGATCCTGAACGGCACGTTCATCCAGGGCTTCGAGCTCGACGACTTCCATCCCCTCGCGCCGCTGCACAGCTGCTCGCTGGTCATCCCCGCCCTGCTGTCGACGGCCGCGACCCGGCCGGGAACGACCACCGGCGCCGAACTGCTGCTCGCGGCGATCGCCGGGTTCGAGGTGGGGCCGCGAGTCGGCTACACCCTGCACGGAACCCAGATGCTCGACCGCGGCTGGCACTCCGGTTCGGTCTTCGGCACCCACTCGGCGGCCATGGCGTCGGGCAAGTTGCGCGGACTGCCGCCCGCGCAACTGGAAGACGCCCTCGGGCTGGCGGCCACGCAGTCGTCGGGGCTGATGGCCGCGCAGTACGAGGCCATGAGCAAACGCATGCACCACGGCCTGGCCGCCCGCAACGGGTTCTACGCCGCGGGCCTGGCGGCGGCCGGCTATACCGGCATCAAGCGAGTGTTCGAGCGCGAATACGGCGGCTTCCTCAGCGTTTTCGGCGAGGGTCACGAACCCGACGCCGCGCTGCTCACCGGCCAGCTGGGCCGGCGCTGGGAGACGAAGATCATCATGGTCAAGCCCTACGCCGCGATGGGCGGCCTGCACGGAGCGATCGATGCCGCCAGGCAGCTGCGCGAATCCGTTGTGGCCGAGAACATCTCAAAGATCGACATCACCGTCGGCGAGACCGTCTACAAGCACGGCTGGTGGCCGCCGGAGCGACCGCTCACGCCGATCGGGGCGCAGATGAACATCGGCTACGTCACCGCCGCGGCGCTGCTCGACGGCAACGTGCTGCCCGAACAGTTCGCCCCGGCGCGCCGCGACGCCGACGACATTTGGTCGCTCATCGCCGCGACCACGGTCCATCTCGACGAATCGCCGGCCCGCGCCGCGACGACCGAGAAGTTCCGCACCGAGCTGGCGGTGACGACCGTCGACGGCGCCGTGCACCGGGTCGGCGTCGACGTACCGCATGGGGCGCCCACCGACCCCGTCACCGACGACGAAGTCGTCGCGAAGTTCCACGCGCTCGCCGAGCGGGTCACCGACCGCGCCCGCGCCGACGCGATCGAACGGGCGGTGCTCGGATTGGAGGAACTCGACGACACCGATCAACTGACCGAACTGCTCGCCGCTCCGGTGGCGGGCGCCTTGGACTGAAAGGAACCTGCTGTGGCTACCACCCCGGCCCGCCGACGCCTCAGGGAGCTGCTCGGCAAGCGCGAACTCGTCGTCGCGCCCGGCGTTTTCGACGGCATCTCCGCGCAACTGACCAAACGCACGGGCCACGTCGCGGCCTATATGACCGGGGCGGGCGTGGCGGCCTCGGGTTTCGGCCTGCCCGACATCGGGCTGGTCACGGCAACCGAGATGGCGGGGCGGGCCGCGATGATCGCCGACGCGCTGGGCGACATCCCGCTCATCGCCGACGCCGACACCGGGTATGGCGCACTCCGGAACGTGGTGCGCACGGTGCGTTCGTACGACGCGGCGGGGGTGGCCGCGATTCAGCTGGAAGACCAGGCCTTCCCCAAACGGTGCGGCCATCTGCCGGACAAACAGGTCGTCGACGCGGCGCTGTTCGAGCAGACCCTCGCCGCCGCCCTGGACGCGCGGTCCGACGACGACCTGCTCGTGGTGGCCCGCACCGACGCCCGCGCCCCGCTCGGGCTCGACGAGGCAATCGAGCGCGCCAACCGCTACGCGCGCGCGGGCGCAGACGTCATCTTCGTCGAGGCGCCGCAGGACACCGGCGAGATCGAGCGCATCGCAACCGAAGTCGACGCCCCGCTGCTGATCAACCTCGTGCTGGGCGGCATGACGCCGCTGCAGTCGGCGGCGCGACTTCAGGAGCTGGGCTACGCCATCGCCATCCATCCCGGGAACCTGCTGATGCAGGCGACATTCGGCATGCTGCAAAGCCTTTGCGAACTCAACGGCAGCGAGCTGGCAGCCCACCTGCCGAGCAGCCCCGCCGGCTTCTTCGACCTCGTCGGCATGGCCGAGTGGCTGGCCCTCGACGACCGCTACGCGCACCGGGACAACTCATGGGCATGACCGTCATCGAGAAGATCCTCGCCCGCAAAGCCGGTCTGGGCTCGGTGTCGCCGGGGGACGCCGTCGTGGTCGACGTCGACATGACCGTCCTGATCGACCTGCAGTTCGCCACCATGTGGATCGCGCCGAACCGCGTCCACGACCCCGCCAAGCTGGCCGTCGTCATGGATCACGCCGTCCCGGCGCCGACCGTCAAGGACGCCGCGGGCGGAACGCACGCCCGCAAGTTCGCCGCCGATTTCGGCATCGAGCGCTTCTACGACGTCGGCCGGCACGGCATCTGCCACCAGGTGATCGCCGAGAACGGCCTGGCGCGGCCCGGGGAGATACTGGCCTGCGCCGATTCGCACACCTGCGCCGCCGGCGCCTACAACACGGCGGCCCGCGGACTCGGCCCCGCGGAGGTGTATTCGATCATGTGCACCGGAACGACGTGGTTTCAGGTCGCGCCGACCGTCCGTTACGAACTACACGGCGCCAAACCGGACGCCGTGAGCGGCAAGGACGTCTTCCTCTACCTCGCCGACGAATACGGCGACGCCGCCAACCTCAACCTGGAGTTCGGCGGCCCCGGGCTGGCCGGCATCCCGATGCACGACCGGCGCACCATCGCGACGCAGTGCGCCGAGGTTTCCGCCGACTTCGGCACCTTCGAGCCGGACGAGATCCTGACGGCATTCCTCGACGAGCGCGGCATCACCGGATACGACGCCGCCGCACCGGATCCCGACGCCGCCTACCAAGAGGTCCGCCACGTCGATCTGTCCGGGCTGGAACCCTACGTCGCGCGGCCGGGCACCGTCAGCCGCAACGGTCTGCCGGTGTCGCGGCTGGGCAGGCAGAAGGTGGACCAGGCGTTCATCGG
>NZ_JBYCLA010000229.1:0-8076 GCF_057473665.1 Mycobacterium sp. TH-M25 | reverse complement strand
TTGCGGAGCCGTTACGGGGCTCCGGCTGTGCCTCACAGTGCCTCAGCGTCAACGGATCCGGGGCTTCACACCCGAGGCTGACATAACGAAAAAACCGCAGTTCTATTAGACGAAAGGCTAATAACGCCGATGCCATGCACGCCCGCATTCCCATCGGGTACAGTCCTGTGGTCCGCCTAACTACCAACCGGTAGGGAGACGGGCATCACAGGCCGAAAAACGGGGCGAGGGGGATGCGTGACGCGATCCGCGCAAGGTCACACAGCGACCTGTTCCGTGGTGCGGAGGCAGGGATGACCACGGTCCAGCCACGGCTCACTGATTACGTCCGGGACCGAGTGGGCCCACCACTTGTCCTCGTCGGCGGGTTCTTTCGGATGTGCACCCTGACCGGACGGGCGTTGTTTCGCGGGCCTTTCCAGTGGCGGGAATTCGTTTTGCAGTGCTGGTTCATCATGCGGGTCGCGTTCTTGCCGACTTTGGCTGTGTCGGTGCCGATCACGGTGCTGTTCATCTTCACGTTCAACATCTTGCTGATGCAGGTCGGCGCCGCCGACATCTCCGGAGCTGGCGCGGGCGTAGCGGTGATCACACAGATCGGACCGATTGTGACCGTGCTGGTGGTTGCCGGCGCTGGGGCGACGGCGATCTGTGCCGACCTGGGCGCGCGCACCATTCGTGAAGAGATCGACGCGATGGAGGTGCTCGGCATCGACCCCATCCACCGGTTGGTGGTACCCAGGGTCCTCGCCGCGACCGTCGTCGCTGCCCTACTCAATGCTCTGGTGAGCATGGTCGGCCTGCTGGGCGGCTATATTTTCGGCGTCTTCCTGCAGAACGTATCGGGGGGCGCCTACCTTGCCACGCTGACCCTGATCACCGGTTTACCCGAAGTGGTGATTGCGACGATCAAAGCGCTGACCTTCGGATTGATCGCCGGACTGATCGGTTGCTACCGCGGGCTGACCGTGCGCGGCGGTTCCAAAGGGTTGGGCACCGCCGTCAACGAAACCGTGGTGCTGGCCGTGGTCGCGCTCTACGCGGTCAACGTGGTACTCACCACCATCGGTGTCAAGTTCGGCACTTCGGCGCTGTCATGACAACGGCCGGTGTCCTGAGCGCCCGCTTCCCCCGGGCCGTTGCCAACCTTCGTCGCTACAGCGCCCTCGCGGCCCGACCGCTTGACGAGGCCGGAACCCTGGGCTGGTTCGCGCTGATCGGCGCCCGCGACGTGGTGTGGGCGCTGACCCGCTACCGGGTCGAGGTACTGCGGTTGATCGCGCAGGTCGGCCTGGGCACCGGAGCGATGGCCGTGGTCGGCGGCACCTCGGTGATCATCGCGTTTGTGACGCTATCCGCCGGCTCCTTGGTCGCCCTGCAGGGTTTCGCGTCGTTGAGCCAGATCGGTATCCAAGCGCTCCTCGGCTTCGTCGCCGCCTTGATCAACGTCCGCCTGGTCGCCCCCGTCGTGACCGGCATCGTGCTCGCGGCCACCGTCGGAGCCGGCGCCACCGCCGAACTGGGGGCTATGCGGATCAGCGAAGAGATCGATGCGCTGGAGGTGATGGGCATCAACTCGATGGCTTACCTGGTGTCAACCCGGATGCTGGCCGGACTCGTGGTGATCATCCCGCTCTACTCGGTCGGCTTGATCATGTCGTTCCTGGCCCCGCAGGTCGTCACCACGGTGCTCTATGGACAGGCTAACGGCACCTACGAGCATTACTTCCGGACATTTCTGCGTCCCGACGACGTGTTCTGGTCTTTCGTGGAAGTCATCATTGTCGCGGTGGTCGTGATGCTGAGCCACTGCTACTACGGCTACCGGGCCAGTGGCGGTCCGGTCGGTGTGGGCGCAGCAGTAGGTCAATCGATGCGATTCTCACTGGTGTCGACCAACGTCGTCATCCTTCTTGCCGAGATGGCGCTCTACGGCGTCAACCCCAACTTCAACTTCACGGTGTAGCCATGACGATGCCGCAGGGAAAGCTGAACAAGCCCCGGATCCCGCCCTACAAGTTGGCCGGTGTGGCGGTGCTGGTGGTGGCTGCGCTGGTGATAGCTCTGGTATACGCGCAGTTCAAAGGCGCCTTCACCGCGGTGACGCCGTTACAGATGTTGGCCTCGCGGGCGGGCCTGGTGATGGACCCCGGCTCGAAAGTCACCTATAACGGCGTGCAGATCGGCCGAGTGGGCGACATCGTCGAGGTGCAGCACGACGGCGAACCAGCGGCCAAGTTCACCCTTGATGTGTACCCGAGATACCTGAAGCTGATCCCGGCCAATGTGGTCGCCAAGGTCGAGGCGACCACACTGTTCGGCAACAAATTCGTGTCCTTGACCTCACCGAAGAGCCCCACCCCGCAGCGGATCACGCCGCAGCAGGTGATCGACGCCCGCTCGGTCACGGTGGAGGTCAATACGCTGTTCGAGACCGTCACCTCGATCGCGCAGAAGGTGGATCCGGTCAAATTGAACCTGACCCTGAGCGCGGCCGCGGACGCGTTGAGCGGACTGGGAGACAAATTTGGGCAATCGATCATCAACGCCAACGCCATCCTCGACGACGTCAACCCTCAACAGCCGCAGGTTCGTCGCGACATCCAGAAATTCGCGAGCCTCGCCGATACCTATGCGACTGCGTCGCCGGATCTGTTTGACTTCCTCAGCAACGCTGTGGTCACCGCCCGCACGGTCGACAAACAGTTGCGTGATCTGGATACCACGTTGCTCGCGGCGGTCGGGTTCGGCAACACCGGAGCCGAGCTGATCAAACAAGGTCGGCCGTATTTCGTCCGCGGAATCGCAGACCTGGTGCCGAGCGCCAAGCTGCTCGACACCTACAGCCCGGAGCTGTACTGCACCGTCCGCAACTACCACGACGTCGAGCCCGCGGCCGGCGCTGCGGAGGGCACCGGGAACGGCTACTCACTTCGGACTGTGAGCGAGGCGCTGTCGGGAGCGGGGCTTGCGCTGTCCCTCCCGGGGCTGGGTATCACAGCCGCGACCGGTGGGCTCGCCGCGCTGTCGGCACTGGTTGCCGGATCGCCGAACCCCTACACCTATCCCGAGAACCTGCCGCGGGTGAATGCCCACGGCGGGCCCGGCGGTGCGCCGGGTTGCTGGCAGCCCATCACCCGGGAACTGTGGCCGGCGCCGTACCTGGTGATGGATGGCGGCGCCAGCCTGGCACCTTACAACCACATCGACACCGGTTCGCCCTACGCCGTCGAGTACGTGTGGGGCCGTCAGGTAGGGGATAACACGATCAACCCATGAAAATTTCCGGGACCGTCATCAAGCTCAGCACCGTCGCGATGGTGCTACTTCTGTTCACCTTTGCTCTCGCCGTGGTGTTCGGTCAGATGCGCTTCGATCGCACCACCAAGTATTCCGCGGAGTTCAGCAGCGTCAGCGGATTGCGGAACGGCCAGTTCGTCCGTGCCGCCGGGGTGGAGGTCGGCAAGGTCACGAAGGTGGATCTGGTCGATGGCGGCCGGCGGGCTCGGGTGCACTTTGACGTCGACCGTTCGATACCGCTCTATCAGTCCACCACCGCACAGATCCGCTACCTCAACCTGATCGGCGACCGCTATCTCGAACTCAAGCGCGGTGAGGGCGAGGGGGCTGACCGGGTTTTGCCGGCGGGCGGATTCATCCCGCTGTCGCACACCTCCCCGGCCTTGGACCTAGATGCGTTACTCGGTGGTTTCAAGCCGTTGTTCCGGGCTCTGAGTCCGGGCAAGATCAACAACATTGCCTCCGGCCTCGTCACCGTGCTCCAGGGTCAGGGCGGCACCATCAACGATATCCTCGACCAGACCGCCCAACTGACCTCGACCATCGCCGATCGTGACCAAGCGATCGGCGAGGTGGTCAAGAACTTGAACATCGTGCTGGACACCACGGTCCAGCATCGCAAGGAGTTCGATCAGACCGTCGACAATTTCGAAAAGCTGATCACCGGTCTCAAAGAGCATGACGTCCAGCTGGCTGCGGGCGTCGCGCACATCAGCGATGCCGCCGGGACCGTCGCGGATCTGCTTGCCAGCAACCGGCCGCTGCTGCATAAAACCGTCAACTACCTCGACCCCGTTGCGCAAGCAATCATCGACCAGTCCGATCAGTACGACAAGTTCCTGGGCATCTACCCCAAATCGCTGAACCAGATTGCGCGCGCCATCGGCAGCTACGGCGACTTCGTGAACTTCTACGCGTGCGACATCATCCTCAAGACCAACGGGCTCCAACCCGGCGGCCCGGTCCGCACCGTCAAGCTGTTCCAGCAACCTACGGGCAGGTGCACGCCGCAATGAGAACCCTGGAACCGTCCAACCGGCGGCGGATCGGAGTGATGGGCCTGGTCGTGGTGGTCCTGTTCATCGGCTTCGGGCAGACCCTGACCACTGTCCCGATGCTCTTCGCCTCGCCGGCCTATGAGGGAGAGTTCACCGACGCCGGCGGGCTGAACACCGGCGACAAGGTGCGTCTGGCCGGCTTTGACGTCGGCAAAGTGGAGGCGGTCAAGATCGCCGGCGACCACGTCGTGGTCAGGTTTTCAACCGGCGCCAACGAGATCGGTACCGAGAGCCGGCTGGCCATCAAGACCGACACCATCCTGGGCCGCAAGGTTCTCGAGGTCGACTCGCGCGGCGCAAAGACGTTGCGCCCGAACGGCGTGCTGCCGCTGAATCAGAACGCCACGTCGTATCAAATCTACGATGCGTTCTCCGACCTGACCAAAGCTGCTTCCGGCTGGGACATCGACACGGTGAAAGAATCGTTGAGCGTCTTGTCCCAGACGATTGACAAGACCTACCCGCACCTGAGCGCCGCGCTCGACGGGGTGGCCAAGTTCTCCGACACCATTGGTAAACGCGACGAGCAGATCAAGCATCTGCTCGGCCAGGCCAACTCGGTCGCCGGTGTTCTGGGTGACCGCAGTCAACAGATCGATCGACTGTTGGTCAACACCAAGACGCTGTTGGCGGCCTTCAACGAACGTGGACGCGCCGTCGACGCACTACTGGGCAACGTCTCGGCCTTCTCCACTCAGGTGCAGGGGCTGATCAACGACAACCCCAACCTCAACCATGTCCTGGAGCAGCTGCGCACCGTCAGCGACCTGTTGGTCAAACACAAGAATGACCTTTCGACCAGCCTCCAGGAAATATCGTCCTACTACCTCGCCCTCTCGGAGACCATCGGCTCGGGCCCGTTCTTCAAGGCGTCCATTGCCAACCTGCTCCCGTACCAGGTATTGCAGCCCTACGTCGACGCCTCGTTCAAAAAGCGCGGGATCGACCCGGAAAACTTCTGGCGCAGCGCGGGGCTACCGGCGTTCCGGTTCCCCGACCCCAACGGCACCCGTTTCCCCAACGGAGCACCACCGCCGGCGCCGCCGGTGCTGGAGGGCACAGCGGATCACCCGGGACCGGCTGTGGCGCCGGGATCGCCGTGCTCCTACACGCCGTCTCCCGAACTCCTGCCGCGCCCGGGCAACCCGCTGCCGTGCGCGGGAATATCCCAGGATCAAGGCCCCTTCGGCGCCAACGGGCCGTACCCGACGTTGCCCGACGTGTTGACCTCGCCGCCCAACCCGGACGGTCTTCCCCCGACACCAGGTATCGCGATTGCCGGCCGGCCGGGAGATCCAGCCCCCGACCTTCCGGGCACGCCGGTGCCGCTGCCGCCCAACACGCCGCCGGGGGCGCGCACCGAAAATCTGGCGCCGGCCGGTCCGACACCGCCGCCGTCGACGTTCGCACCCGCACTCCCGCCGGGGCCGCCGGCGCCGCCGGGACCCGGGCAACAGGTACCGGCGCCGTTCATCAGCCCAGGTGTATTGGGAAGCCAGCCCGGCGGAGGGGGAGGCGGTTGTTGTGGGAGGTAGCCAATGAGCACCGTGTTTGACATTCGCAATCTGCGGTTGCCGCAGCGTTCGCGACGCTCGGCGGTCCTCGGTGCCCTCGGGGCTGTGGTGGTTCTCGCCACGGCATATTTGGGCTGGCAGCTCTACCAGAAGCTGACCAACAACACCGTGACCGCTTATTTCTCCGACGCCAACGCGCTCTACGCCGGGGACAAGGTCAAGATCATGGGCGTGCAGGTGGGCGCGGTCGACAAGATCGAACCCGTCGGCGACAAGATGAAGGTGACCCTGCATTACAGCAACAAGTACAAGGTGCCCGCGAACGCCTCGGCCGTGATCATCAACCCGACCTTGGTGGCCTCCCGGGACATTCAGCTCGAGCCGCCTTACCGGGGCGGCCCGGTCATGGCCGACGACGCAGTGATCCCGCTTGATCGCACCCAGGTGCCGACCGAATGGGACCAGCTGCGTGACAGCGTCTCCAACCTGGTCAAGAAATTCGGCCCCACGCCGCAGCAGCCCAAGGGGCCGTTCGGTGAGGCCATCGAATCCTTCGCCGACGGACTCGCCGGCAAGGGCAAGCAGATCAACACCGCGTTCAACAATCTCTCGCAGGCGCTCAACGCGCTCAACGAGCGACGGGGCGACTTCTTCGCGGTGGTCCGCAGCCTGGCGCTGTTCGTCAACGCCCTGCATGCCGACGACCAGCAGTTCGTTGCGCTGAACACCAACCTGGCGCAGTTCACCGGCAGGCTTGCGCACTCCGACCAGGCACTGGCCGGTGCGATCCAACAAACAGACGGTCTTCTCACCACGCTGCGCCCGTTCCTGGCCAAGAATCGCGAAGTGTTGTCCCACGACGTGAAAAACCTCGACGAGCTGAGCACGGCGCTGGTACAGCCCGCTACGTTAGACGGCCTGGAGACCGCACTGCACCTCACTCCTACCACGGCAGTCAACCTCGAGAACGTCTACTACCCGGCGCACGGTGCTCTGGTCGCCAACTTGGCGCTCAACAACTTCGCGAACCCGATGGAGTTCATCTGCAGCTCGATCCAGGCCGGCAGCCGGCTCGGATATCAGGATTCCGCCGAGCTGTGTGCCGAATACCTGGCGCCGATCCTCGATTCGATCAAGTTCAATTATCTGCCGTTCGGCGTGAACCTGTTCCACACCGCCGCGACGCTGCCCAAAGAAGTCGCTTACTCAGAACCTCGGCTGCAACCGCCGAACGGCTACAAGGACACCACGGTTCCCGGGATCTGGTCGCCGGACACCCCGACGTCGCACCGCAACACCCAACACGGCTGGGTTGTCGGGCCCGGCATGCAGGGCACCCAGGTGGGTCCGATCACAGCGGGGCTGTTGACCCCCGATTCGCTGGCCGAGTTGATGGGCGGCCCCGACATCGGGCCGGTGCACTCGGATTTGCAGACGCCTCCAGGACCGCCGAACGCGTACAACGAGCAGCCCGGTCCACTGCCCTTCCTCGGTGTGCCGGGCAATCCGATGCCGATACCGCCGCCCCCGCCCGCGCCCGGCGTGATACCAGGCCCGGTCGCGCCGACGCCGGTACCCGTCTCGGGTCCCGCGCCGGGACCGAGCGGTCCTGCCCTGCCCGCTGAAGCCGCCTCGTCGATCGGAGCGGGCTCGTGAAGCCCGCGCTGCGCCTCGCCCGCCACCGCGTGTGGCAAGGGCTGACCCTGGCCGTAGCGGCGCTGACGTTGAGTTCGTGCGGGTGGCGCGGCATCTCCAACCTGCAGGTACCTGGCGGACCGGGCAACGGAGCCGATTCGTACACCGTGTACGTCCAAGTGCCCAATACGCTGGCGATCAACGGCAACAGCCAGGTCATGGTGGCCGATGTCGTTGTCGGAACGATCAGGTCGATCGACCTGAAGAATTGGGTGGCGACCCTGACGCTGGGTGTGGAGAAACACGTCAAGCTACCGCGGAACGCCACCGCCAAGATTGGACAGACCAGCCTGCTGGGCTCTCAGCATGTGGAGTTGGCCGCGCCGGCGGACCCATCGTCGGCCCGGCTCAAGGACGGCGACACCATCCCGCTGAAGAATTCGTCGGCGTATCCCACCACCGAGCAGACCCTGGCCAGCCTCGCGTTGGTGCTGAACGGCGGCGGCATTCCGAACCTCGAGATCCTGCAGAACGAGGTCAACAACATCTTCGTCGGACGAGCGCCGCAG
>NZ_JBYCLA010000228.1:0-7859 GCF_057473665.1 Mycobacterium sp. TH-M25 | reverse complement strand
GATCGGCGGTCATCCGGAAGACCGGCGCCGGCAGCAGGTGCACCTCGTCGTAGATGATCAGTCCCCAGTCGCGGCTGTCGAACAATTCCAGGTGGCGGTATTCGCCTTTGGTGCGCCGGGTAATCACCTGATACGTCGCGATGGTGACCGGCCGGATCTCCTTGCGTTCGCCGGAGTATTCGCCGATCTCCTCCTCGGTCAACGAGGTACGGGCGATGAGCTCGCGCTTCCACTGCCGGCCCGCGACGGTGTTGGTGACCAGAATCAGCGTGGTGGCCCTGGCCTTGGCCATCGCTGCGGCGCCGACGAGTGTCTTGCCCGCACCGCACGGCAAGACGACGACGCCTGACCCGCCGGCCCAGAAGGATTCGGCTGCCATCTCCTGGTAGTCGCGAAGCTCCCAGCCGTCCTGCCGCAAGTCGATGGCATGTGCCTCGCCGTCAACGTAGCCCGCCAGATCCTCGGCGGGCCAGCCGATCTTGAGCAGCATCTGCTTGATCCGGCCCCGTTCGCTGGGGTGCACGACCACGGTGTCGTCGTCGATACGTGCACCGAGCATGGGAGCGATCTTCTTGTGGCGCAACACCTCTTCCAGGACAGCCCGGTCGAGACTCAGCAGGGTCAAGCCGTGTACCGGGCTCTTCACCAACTGCAGTCGGCCATAGCGGGCCATCGTGTCGACGATGTCGACCAGTAACGGCTGCGGCACCGCGTACCGGGAAAAGCTGACCAGAGCATCGACGACCTGCTCGGCGTCGTGGCTGGCCGCACGGGCATTCCACAGGGCCAGCGGGGTGATCCGATAGGTGTGTACGTGTTCGGGTGCGCGTTCGAGTTCTGCGAACGGCGCGATGGCCGCGCGCGCCGCGCCGGCGAGCTCGTGGTCGACTTCCAGTAGCACTGTCTTGTCGGACTGCACGATCAGGGGTCCGTCGGTCATAAGAGTCCATTATCCCGATGCTGCCGACATGGGCGCCGACCGTTAATCTTCGTCGGCGGTCATCACCGACGTGATCCGGTGAATCGCGAAGTCACGGGCGCTGCTGGACGCCGAATCGAACGCGAGCAGCTGCCCGCCTCGGACCGTGATCGGTGACACCACGCGCTGGGTGGACACCCCTGCGGCGTCGACGTACTTGATCAGCACCGTGTCCCGCTCGCGGGCCGCTTTTTGCAGCAGTGACATGGCCACCGCAGGATCGATCCGCACGCTGTCGAACGGGGCGGTGGTCACTTTCCGCAGCACCGCGACCACTGCGCTCAGCGTTTCGCTACTGAGTTGCGGCATCGGCCGGTGCGAGCGGTAGCGCTGCGGCGCGGGAACCCGCGCACCGCGCGCCCGGATGTCGACGATGGCACCCGTCGAATCCTCGGCTGCGGGGGCGAACCCGGCGCCCTGCAGCGCGGTGAGTACTTCGCTGATGGGCGCCGGCGAGATCGCCACGGTCGGTGCCAGCACCCGGAGTCCCACATGTTCGGCGGCGGCCGCTGCCTGGGCAAGCAACGTCGGATCTTCGCATCTCACGAACGATGTGGCCATGCCGATACGCAGCTGACCGTGTCGACGCGCGACATCGTCGATCAGATACGTGAGACCTTGCGGCACAGGGGTTGTGGAATGATTTTGGAACAGGCTGTGCAATTCGTCGGCCGTCTTGCCGATGTCAAGCGCATGCCGGATCGAGGATTCGCTGACCCGGTACACCATTGCGGTGCCGGCGGACTCGACGACGGCAACCGTCGACAGTTCCTCGGCCAGATGGCGCTCCAGCGGGCCGGGTACCACGACGGTCAGGTCGGCCTGTACCAGAAAATGATGGATCGGCTTGGGCAGCGTGCGTGCCATCGCGGCGATCGTGCGGGCGTCATCAGTGCCGTCGATCAGGGCACGGCCCGGCGAGCTGAGTGCCCCGCGGCCGACCAGGCCGAGCTGCTGGGCTTCCTCCAACAGGGCGGCCACCGGCGCGGGCTGTAGCCGCTTGGACCAGCGCGGCCGACGCCAGATCAACGCCGCCGACGCGGTGTCCTTGTCGACGCCGGCACCCGGCGGCAATTCGGCCAGCATGCTCAGCAGTAGTCGGCGATCCAGCGGAGCAGCTGTCGAGTACAGCGAATCCGACAGCGCCGCATATGGTTTGGCGTCTGGTCCGCGGCTGCCGATCAACGCCGGCCGAGCCGCCAAATCGAGCCAGGTGGCCGTCAGTAAATGCCAACGTTCGGCGATGGGAGCCTCGGTGAAACGGTCGGCGGCCACCGTTGGCGCCCAGTAGGGTGGATCGCCGACGCTGGGTTGCGGATCGGGAAGGCCGCTGGCGATCAGCCCCGCGGCGGCCGCCAACGCCAGGATCAACCCCAGTCGGGCTTCGTCGACGCCGGTGATTTTGGCCAGCCGACGCATCTCCCGCACCCCCAGACCGCCGCTGCGAAGCTCGGAAAGCGGTGCGACGCTGAGTGACTCGATCAGTACATCGAGTTCGCGAAGCAGGTCGATGATCGCGCCGGCTGCTGTGGCGTCCACGTCGGCCGGTGTAGTCGTGGACACGACCGGATCGGGGGCCGTCAGCCGCACCGGCCCGGGTTGTTCACCGCGCATCACCTGACCGACGTGGCGGGGCAGGATCACCGTGTCCGCATCGATTCGACGAAGTAGGCCAGACGCAATCAGTTGTGGCACCGGGCGATTCGCGGGAGCACCGGGCGCGGCGTCCCGGGTCCGCCCTAGCGGCGAGCCCTCCGATAGGCGGTCCAGCAGCTCACGCTGCGGATCGTCGAGGCCATCGATCAGCTCGGCGATCTGCCCCGCGCTCGGGCTGGCGTCCTCCAGCGTCACCTGCCCGACGTACCAGGGCAGGCCGCCGTCGGCGGCGGAGGCCACCCGCACGGCGACGTCCCCCCAGACCAGCGCGCGTTGCTTCAGATTCTCGAGCGCGTCGAGGACGTCGGCCTCGGGGGCTCGGTCGCCCATCAGCGCGAGCAGCTTGGCGACCGGCACCGGCGCGGAGTCGGCCTGCAGCACCAGCAACGCGTCGATCACCGCCAGCCGCAGGAAATCGAGCTCGTCGGTGGCAGCCTTCAGCGATTGGCGGGCCTGCGCGCGGGCGGCTAACGCGGCGATGCTGCCCGGCGGCGGTTGGGCCAGGTCGGGTCGCAACTCCAGCAGACGGATCAACCGGTCGTCGGGCAACTCGGCCAGCCAGGACCCCAGCGGGATGTCCGGGGTGTGTTCGGTCATTGCTGACCAGCGTAAAGCAGTCGGCTGAGGGACTGTTCCCGACGGACGGAGGGTAAGGCGGGCGTTGCCGCAACCGACCTGTCAGAATGGACCGCGTGGCTGACAACAAGGCGCAGAAGACCCGTTACGTCGACAACGGATGGCCGACGACCAACCCTGACGACCACGCCGTGAGCGAATTGGCAACCGATCGGACCGGCGCCCTGTCGCCCTTCGGCGACCTGGAATTTCCGTTGCCGGCCGACGCACTGCCCTATCTGCATCCGGTCACTGAGGTCAACCGCTAGGCGGTGGTCATCCGCCGTACGATCGTCGATCAGGCGAGCGACTGCAGTGCGGGATTAGTGCTTACACTCTGCGACTGAACCGCTTTGAGCAGGTCGTTCAGGTAGCTCGGGTCCAGTTTCCGCGATGCTCCGACGGTGTTGGCCTGGTGCACTCCCTCTGGTGTTTCTCCCGGGGGTGGCGCGGGCGCATCCATCGCGACGGATTCGGCCTGCGCCGGTGGAGCGGGCTCGGGCGCGGGGTCGGCCGGCGGTGGCGGTGCGTCCGGCGCGGGTGCGTCGACCGCGGCCGGTTCGGCTGGTGGTGGCGGGGGCGGCTCGGGTGCCGGCGGTGGAGGCGGCGGGTCGTCCGGTGGTGGAGGCATGGGCGCCTCGAACGCCGGCGGCGGGGCGTCCGGCGGGGGCACGGGCGCATCGGCGAGCACGTTGCGCGGTGTGGCGGCCGACAGTCCCCGTCCACAAACCGGCCAGGCACCCTTACCCTGGGTGGCCAGTACCCGCTCGGCTACGGCGATCTGCTGATCGCGAGTGGCCTGGTTGGCCGACGTGGCGTATTCGCCACCGCCGTGCGAGTTCCACGTGCCTTGGGAGAACTGCAACCCGCCGTGGTAGCCGTTGCCGGTGTTGATGGCCCAGTTGCCGCCCGACTCGCAGGCCGCGACGCGGTCCCATTCGCTGTCGGGTGCCGCGGCCGCATGGCCGGCGAGGGCTAGTGGGACCGCGCCGCCGCCGATGACTGCACCGGTGAAGGCCAGTTTCGCGACGCCGACGATGGGTGTGGTGGGTTTACGGTGACGGCCGCTCATAGACCTATGGAGTCCTCTCGTATGCGCCTGCGAGGTCAGCTGTCGGGTTCGGGCGGAAGAGGTCGCCCGGCCGTCGCGCGTCTTTGTCAAACGCGTCGGCTTCACCCCAAGGAGCCGTGGGCTCCAGGTCGATATCGGCGGACCATTGGGTCCCCCGCCTCCATCCACGGATCAGCGTTACCCGCCTATTGGATGGAGCTCGGCGCTATAGGCGAGAAGGCCTACCGGGCAGGGATACTCGGCGGGCCGTGATCGACGTTAGCGGCTGTCTACGGCAGAGTCATTTTCTGCAGAAAGTCGCGTTTCGCGTGTCGCGATGCCCGAAGACGCCAGGAAAAGGCACTGTTTGCGCAGGTCGCACGCGTCGCAATCAGGCTGTTGCCGCATCGTGATCCAACCGTTATGTGACTGATTTCACAATATGCGCGACGCATAAGCGCAGTTCGGACCCGCGTGCGTTCGACGCGGTCTTCGCCGCCGAACCGCCCTGGATCCTGCTTACAGCGCCGGCTGATCCACGGCAACGATCTGCTTTCCCAGCGGCATCACCGACACCGGGATCAGTTTGAGATTGGCCAACGCCAGCGGAAGGCCGACGATTGTCACCGCCATGGCTGCGGCGGTCACCAGGTGCCCGATGGCCAGCCAAATTCCGCAAAGCAGCAACCAGAGAACATTGCCGATCAGGGCGCCGGTACCGGCGCCGGGCTTCTCGACGATCGTGCGGCCGAACGGCCACAGCGTGTACGACGCGATGCGCAGCGACGCGAAGCCGAACGGAATGGTCACGATCAGCACGAAGCAGATCAGCGTAGCCACCAAGTATCCCAGGGCCAACCACAGGCCACCGAAAACCAGCCAGATGACGTTCAGAACCAGGCGCATGATCTCCTCCAGCGGTGCGACCAGCGTAGGTCAGAAACTCCGGTGCTCAGCCGCCGGTGATCCGAGTAGGATCGGGCGTCATCGCGTCCTGCGCAGGCGGGGCGCTTCGTTGTGTAGGCCTAAGTAGTCTCCCGTTAGACAAGCAGGTGAGTTCGGTGCCGACTGGCAAGGTGAAGTGGTACGACACGGAGAAGGGATTCGGCTTCCTGTCTCAGGAAGACGGCGAGGACGTCTACGTCCGCTCCTCGGCGTTGCCCGCAGGCGTCGAAGGCCTCAAGGCCGGTCAGAAGGTCGAGTTTGGCTTGGCGTCCGGGCGGCGTGGACCCCAGGCGTTGAGCCTCACGCTGATCGACCCGCCGCCGACGCTCAGTAGCCGTCCGCGCCGCGAGGGTCCGGCCGAGCACAAGCACAGCCCCGACGAGTTGCACGGCATGGTCGAGGACATGATCACGCTGCTGGAGGGCACCGTACAACCCGAACTGCGCAAGGGGCGCTACCCCGACCGCAAGATCGCCCGCAAGGTGTCCGAGGTGGTCAAGGCCGTGGCCCGCGAATTGGACGCCTGAGCCGTTTGGCGGGTGTACCTTTCCGCGTGACGGGGAACACTTCGAACCGAACGAGCCGGTTTCGAGTGAGGAAGTGCCATGGCACAGCAGGCGCAGGTCAGCGAAGAACAAGCGAGGGCGGTAGCGGAGGAGTCCCGCGAAAGCGGCTGGGACAAACCCTCACTGGCCAAGGAGCTGTTTCTCGGCCGTTTTCCGCTGGCGCTCATCCACCCATTTCCCCGGCCGTCCGACGACGAGGCCGCCCGGACCGAGGAATTCCTGGGCCGATTGCGGGAATTCCTCGGCACCGTCGACGGCAGCATCATCGAGCGCGAGGCGAAGATTCCCGACGACTACGTCCGGGGCCTCGCCGACCTGGGGTGCTTCGGCATGAAGATCCCGTCGGAGTACGGCGGGCTGAATCTGTCCCAGGTCGCCTACAACCGGGCGCTGATGATGGTGTCCAGCGTGCACGCCAGCCTTGGGGCGTTGCTCTCGGCGCACCAGTCGATCGGTGTGCCCGAACCGCTCAAGCTGGCCGGTAACGACCAACAGAAGAGAAAGTTCCTGCCCCGTTGCGCGGCCGGGGCTATCTCGGCGTTTCTGCTGACCGAGCCGGACGTCGGGTCCGACCCGGCGCGGCTCGCCTCAACGGCAACCCCGGTCGCCGGCGGCTACGAACTCGACGGCGTGAAGCTCTGGACCACTAACGGCGTCGTCGCCGAACTTCTCGTGGTGATGGCGGCCGTGCCCAAGGGCGACGGGCACCGCGGCGGCATCAGCGCGTTCGTCGTCGAGGCCGATTCGCCTGGCATCACTGTCGAACGCCGCAACTCCTTCATGGGATTGCGCGGCATCGAGAACGGTCTGACGCGTTTGCACAGGGTACGGGTGCCGGCCGAGAACCTGATCGGCAGGGAGGGCGACGGACTGAAGATCGCGTTGACGACGCTGAACGCCGGCCGGCTCTCGATACCCGCAATCGCCGCGGGCTCGGCCAAGTGGTCGCTGAAAATCGCGCGGGAATGGTCCGGCGAACGCGTGCAGTGGGGCAAGCCCGTCGGCGCACACGGAGCCGTCGCTGAAAAGATTTCGTTCATCGCCGCGACGAGTTACGCCCTCGAATCAGTGTTGGAGCTGTCCGCCCAGATGGCCGACGAGGGCCGCAACGACATCCGGATCGAAGCAGCGCTGGCCAAGTTGTGGTCCAGTGAGATGGCCTGCCTGATCGCCGACGAGCTGTTGCAGATCCGCGGCGGCCGTGGCTACGAGACCGCCGAGTCGCTGGCGGCACGCGGCGAACGGGCGGTCCCGGTGGAGCAGGTGGTGCGCGACTTGAGGATCAACCGCATCTTCGAGGGCTCCAGCGAGATCATGCGATTGTTGATCGCACGCGAGGCGGTCGACGCACACCTGAATGCGGCCGGCGACCTCGCGAACGCGAAAGCCCACCTGCGTCAGAAGGCCAAGGCTGCCGTCGGCGCGAGCAGCTTCTATGCGAAGTGGTTGCCCCAGTTGGTCTTTGGTGAAGGTCAACGACCAACGGCGTATCGCGAATTCGGCAAACTGGCTCCGCATCTGCGATTCGTCGAGCGCTCGTCGCGCAAGTTGGCGCGCAACACCTTTTACGGGATGGCGCGCTGGCAGGCCGCGCTGGAGCAAAAGCAGGGATTCCTCGGCCGGGTGGTGGACATCGGCGCCGAACTGTTCGCGATCGCGGCGACGTGTGTGCGGGCCGAGGCGCAGCGCAATGCCGATCGGGCCCGCGGTGAGCAGTCCTACGAGTTGGCCGACGCGTTCTGCCGACAAGCCGCCCTGCGGGTGGAGTCGCTGTTCGAGGCGTTGTGGACCAATACCGACGACGTCGACGCGCGGTTGGCGGCGAATGTGCTCAAGGGGCGCTACATCTGGGCGGAGGAAGGGATAATCGACCAGTCCGAAGGCACCGGGCCGTGGATCTCGCACTGGGAACCCGGCGCGTCGACTGAATCCGACCTTTCCCGCCGATTCCTGACTGTGACGCATACCTGACGGAGATCGACATAGCTTCCTGCCGTGCCGAGAGCGGCGAATTCACCCGCGAGACCCGCTACATCAAAACCCGGAT
>NZ_JBYCLA010000227.1:0-4762 GCF_057473665.1 Mycobacterium sp. TH-M25 | reverse complement strand
CGTTCACACGCTGATACGCTTCTCACCTGCATAAACACCGTGGTGGCCAGGGCCGGGATCGAACCGGCGACCTTCCGCTTTTCAGGTGGGCGGAACGGCCGCTGGCCTGCGGCTTAACGACACCCATACGTCAAATACGGCGCGCTGAGCGCGTCTGACGCAGGGTGCTCGTCCGACGATCGGACAAGAACCGGACACGGTGACAGCACTCCCGTCAGGGAACCCATCATCGCCCGTCACCCAGGGACGCGCGCCGCGGGCTCCCGGGGAGCAGGCACCCGATGCCCAGCATCACGAGGTCGAGCGCGCATTCAACGAGCGCGATTGCGGAGCGACCCACTCTTCGCCCGGGCACGACCCGAACGGCCAGCCGGAACACGGACGGAGTCGCGGACGCCGGTAGACCGCGAGGGCCCGAGGCCGGCACGGCCGGAGGGCGCGAGAGCGGTAGCGGTCGGTCGGACGGTGGGAGCGACGTAGACGGTGTTCCGGCTGGGACCAACGGGCTTGTTATATGTGCCAAAAGTGTCCGCGACAGCATCGAGGGCGGCGCCGATGCGGAACTGTCGGCCGCAGATGCGCTGGGGCTGCGGTTCCCGAGCTCCGACTTGGTGGCCTCGGCGGCAGCGCTGTTTGAGCCGGCACAGCCATGGGCAGACGGGCAAGACCGTCTCGGGGTGGAACCGGAGTCCGGCCGGTTCCGGATCACGATCGGCCCCGGTGTAGTCCGCCTCGGCTGGACCAGTCCTGTGCGTGCGGAGAAGGCATCGGAGCGGTCAGTCGACCGTCACCGGCTGGATGTGGCCGCCGAGGAGGACCGCATAAAGACGGGCCGTAACATGTCCAACCCGCCTGGGCGAGCGATCACGGAATGGTCTCGCAAATCTCGTGCCGCGATGTGCCGCACCTTCGCCGAGCTCGACTACACACCGCTGGTGGAATGCGGCCGTGTGCCAGCGATGGTGACCCTGACCTACCCAGGCGAATGGCAATCCGTTGCGCCAGACGGCGCCAGTGTGAAACGACATATGGCCTTGTGGCGCAAGCGGTTTCAACGCGAATGGGGTGAACCGGCCCGCTATATCTGGAAGCTCGAATTTCAACGCCGCGGCGCACCACACATTCACTTGTGGATGACTCCGCCGCCCGCTGTGGGGCGATCAGGTCGCACGTTCCGAGACTGGCTGTCGCAGGAATGGGCAAACATTGTCGGCCATCCAGATCCGGAACAACGCGCGCGTCACTTGCTCGCCGGCACGGGGATCGACATCCTCAACGGATTGCGTGCGTGCGATCCCAAGCGCCTGGCCATTTACTTCACCAAACATTCTTCGCCGAATACGTTGGGCGACAAGGAATACCAGCATGTCGTGCCTGAGTTGTGGCAGCAGCCCGGACGTGGTCCCGGAAGGTTCTGGGGCGTCTACGGACTCAAAAAGGCCATCGCGGTCGTCGAGATCGCCCAGGACGCGTACCTGGCAGCGCGCCGAATCGTGCGGCGGTGGTCACGTAGCCAAGCGATCTACAGCAATCCTGCCAGCAGCTTCCCCACCGCCGTCGTGCCGCGCACGGCCACTCGGCTGGTCCCACGTGTTGGTCGGAACACCGGTGCCGTGACTCATCGGAGGGTGCGACGACGACGAGCCTTCTGCAACCAAGGCGGCGTCGCCGGCGGATACGCGCTAGTGAATGACGGGCCGGCGTTCGCATCCCGACTCGCGACAGCGTTACTTGGCACGGCGGTTAACACGCTTGCGGCACCTCACCCCGGCAATTGCGTGTGATTGCGCAACGCCTCGGTGGCGGCTTGAGCCGCGCCGCAGGCTTCGGTGAAGGCATGACGAGCTCTGTCGAACGCCTCCATCACTTCGAGAGCGTGATTGGGGTTGATAATCGCCCAGTTCAGCCTCGTAGACAAAGAACGGACGATGTCGGCGATCGTCAAACCTGTGCCAGCCAGCCGATTGACAACCCAGTTGACCACCGCGGGATCGCCCACATCGGGTCCGAAGGCATCAATGTCGAGCGACAACGTGCACATTTGCGCATGCAGATATTCGGCCTGTGCGACGAAGGGTGCCGAGTCGCCCCAACGCGCGAAGTCAGGGACACCGGGTTCAGTGGGCTGGCCGGGCGGCGTGGGCCAGAGTTCTCGAACCATCCCCAAAGTGTAGGCATGAACGACCGCCAGGGTGGCCGTCATGCTGGCCACCGTATGGACGATGACGAACGCGGGGGCCCCTCGACCAAATAGCAAAGAACCCGGGTCGACCGCGAGGGTCGAATACCGGGCTCTTCTGAATTCTCAACCAGAACATCCCTGGGGATGCAACTCTGGCCTTTATGTAGAGGATTCTACACGGCCGCCGTGTCGACCAGCAACGCCGTGGTTGACTGCCTGCATGGCGGTGCCGTACGGGCCTTGGGTCGAGAGCTGGTTTAGTTCCGACCGGTTCGCAACCTACTTGAGAATGGCGGGCCACGACAGGTCTCGTGCCTTGGCGTTGTACGAATGGAGCACCAGCCTGAACGCTGCCCTGCTGCACGACTTCGCCCACCTGGAGGTCGGACTCCGAAACATGTATGACACCGCTCTAAAGGGGGCGGTCGCAGGTGGCGACATCCACTGGCTCGACAGCACTTCGGCCGATCACCTGTTCCCCCGAAGTGTGGCCGGGAACGCACGAACGCATCGCGACATCGCCACTGCGCGTGACAATGCTGGCGGGAACGCGGCGCCGGCCGGCAAGGTGATTGCCGAGCTAACGTTCGGTTTCTGGGTCTTCCTAACGTCACGTCGGCACGAACCTCTCGTCTGGCTGCCGCATCTAGCACACGCTTACCCCAGCGGAACCCACCGCGTGCAACTGCACAATGGTTTGAGTGACCTTTTGAAGGCCCGCAATCGGGTTGCTCATCATGAGCCGGCGACCGCTCGTTCGGGGCGCGAGATAATCCGCCGAATCCGCGGTCACGCCCGATACATATCGGCGGAGCTTGCCCAACACATCGATGCAACGAGCACCGTCGAAACCATCATTCGGAACCGGCCATAGCCAACTGTCGCGGCGAAGGCCAGAAGTCGGCCCTGTGATGGTGTGATCGTGGCATGACGGACGTTCAGGTGGAGCTGCCCACCAGCGAAGCGAATCGACTCCGAAAGTGGGGATCTCTGTGGCTGGACCTTCTCCGCGCCGATATGGTCCTGCATGAACGTCAAAACCTACCGGAGACCGCCGCCAACGCCTTCACACGGCGCGCTCTGTGGGAGTCTGCGGTCATCACCTATGGGCGCATGGCGTTCAGCGACAAGAAGCGCAAGCTTGCCCATGACGAGTTGCTGAGAGTATCTGGAGGAGAGAAGGCGGTAGCATTCCACGACCAGCTCACCCGCTGGCGCCACGACCACTGTAGGTTCCAGTTTTACGTGGCGGATTTCCAAACTTCGTGACGTAGAAATGGCGGATCCGCCACAAAGATGGGAAAACGAGTTAGTAGCGCTAGGCATTGGGTGTTGCGCTGGCTCTGCTCAGCCACTCTTAGTGTGGCATCATTGAACGTGTGAAGTGTGTTCTGCTGCAGGCACATTGGCGGTTGTAATTGCCGAATCGCCCTGCGTCCGCTAGGCAGTCTCGGGTAGGGCATATCTGACCGGCGTAGATTGCCAATGACGTGCGTATCCCGTCCTTCATGAGGGACAGCAGGCGCAGGTCAGCCATAGCCACACAGTCCCTCGTCCGCTACACAGCAGCCAGTGCGCTGTGAAATCCTGCCGCCGTTGCTCGTGTTGGTCGGGTGGACGTATTCCGAACCCGCGGTATTCCTGCGAGATGTCGTGCCGGGCTTGCCGGTCCCAGATTGGTCCCCCAGGGGCAGCTAGCGTGGCCGTAAGCCGATAAACGCGACGTCGTGGATTGTTCGCGCGATTAGCTCTTCGTTGAGCGCATCGTCGGTGATGAGGTAGGTCAGTGCGCTGATCGTGACCGCACCGAATAGGGCGATGGCGGCAGCTCTGGGTTTGTCGAGTGCCACGAGTGAGCCGTCGGCGGCACCCGCCCGAAGCAAGGTCTCGACGGGTTCGAAGTAGGCAGTGGTGATCATGTCCGCGATGGCGGGCATGCGGGCGGCGCGGCCCAGTTCCCCGATGAGGGCGCGACAGACCGCGGGCCGCTGGGCCATCACGCGCAGTTGAGCATTGATGACGGTGTGCAGGCGTTGGGCGGCGGTGCCGTCTGCCTCGACGATCGCGGTGACCTCGTCCGCGACGTGTTGTAGGACGTCTTCGAGCAGGAAGGCGAGTATTTCTTCTTTACCGGCGAAGTAGTAGTAGAGCGTGGCCTTGGCGATGCCCGTGGTCGCGGCCACGTCTTCGATCTTTGTGTCGTTGAGTCCGCGCTCGGCAAAGAGTTCGGCCGCAGCCGGCAACCGTTCGGAAATCTGAGCGGGAATCTTACGCATAAAGTCCTCCCCTCGGTTTAAACTCTCAGTCTAAACCGGTGTTCTGCAATGTGGCAGGAGACGCTCATGTCGACCGTACAACTTCGCTACGACCCCTTTGACCCGGAAATTCAGGATGACCCCTACCCCGTCTACCGGCAGCTACGCGACGACGCACCCGTCTACCACGCCACCGATACCAACACGTGGGTACTGAGTCGCCACGCAGATGTCATCAGCGCGCTGCTGGACCATCACAGCTACTCGTCGGTCGACGGAGTATTTCCGACTCCGCCGGGCTCGACTTTTCGCGAATCGCTGCTGC
>NZ_JBYCLA010000226.1:0-6163 GCF_057473665.1 Mycobacterium sp. TH-M25 | reverse complement strand
CACTGCCTCGTCTGGTCGGCGACGAAAATCCTCGCCAGCTAGCGGGCTTTACCATCGTTGAAGGAATCACCGGCGTCGGCGATCATCTCGGCATCGGCGGATCTGGCCATCAACAGCGGATTGATCACCACTCTGACCAGCATCCGCGCCGTCAGCGCGTCCATCAACCGCGCGGCGAATGGCAGCCGCGGCACGCGGGGGAATTTCGGTGCCGGGCGGCCGGCGACCGCGCGCTCGATGGAGTCCTGATGATCGCAGCACGCCGCAACTATGCCTAGGCCGGGCCCGAGGTGTTCGATCGATCGCATCCTGCCGTCCGAGGCGGCCCGGATGTCGATTCCGACGGGCAGATGCCCGACCGTGGTCAGGCCCAACCTCGCGGCCTCGGCTTGGAGTGGAAAGAACACCTCCGGAGTCACCATGGCGACTTTGATGAAGTCGGCGCCGGCCTCTGCCTGCTGGCGAACCGATTGCAGCGCAACGTCTTTGCGACCCGCATTGACGGGGATCAGGACTTCGCCCGGCGCCGACAGCAGCGCGGGGCCGTCGTCAGGGAGCCGTAGCCGGCCATTGCTGCGGTCGCCCAGCAGCGAGCGGGAGCCGTTCATCTGGCGAAATCCCGTGACGCCGCAGGCAAGCATCAAACGCAGGGCCGGATCGGGGTCGATGCGACCTGACAGCGGATGGGCGTGCATGTCGCAGAACCCCGGCACCGCATAGGTTCCACCCGCGTCAACGACCGCGACCCGGTCGGGGTGGTTGACGAGGGCCGGTGCGATCGAGGTAATGGTGGCGCCGTCGATGATGATGTCGACGCCGCGACGGATGCTGCCGTCACGGACGTCGACCACGTTGGTGTTGTGCAGAATCGTGCGAGCGCCGGCCATCCCTCGATTGTGCCGATACGGCATGCGATCAGGCCGGTGGCTTGGGCGTCATCGACCCGATCGAGTACGCCTCGTGCCCAGTCGGATAACCGCCGCCGTCGGTGGCGATATGCACATGGTCGTAGTGATTGGCGGTTTCGTTGCCCATATTCGCGGTCCAGCTCGGCTTGCCAAGGCCGGGATAGATTTTCTGCCGCCAGATCACGTGGTCGACACCCCACCGTTTGGCATTGGCCAGCGCATAACCGGCGATCTGGTCGCCGAGTTCGATGCCTTCGGGGGAGTTGTAGTTCGGGATCATCACGTCGATCGCCAACCCGTCGGGATGCCACCTCAGCGCATCTTGGCGATATCCGCCGATCGTAGTGATCTGGGGAAACAGCAAACTGATCGCGCGCGCGGCCCAAATGGTCTTGACTTGCAGGCCCTTCTCGGGCGCGACGCCGGCCGGCAGCGCGAAAGTGAAACTCTGGGCCGCCGCGGGGGCATCAGCCGTCAGCGCCTTCAATTCGGCGGGACTGGCCAGCCGCAGGGGCATCGCGTGCGGGGGTGGAGGCGGCGCCGGCTGTGGACGAGCTACCGGGCTGGCGCTGGGCGCCATCGGCTTTCGGTCGCAACACCGCGTCTCGGTGCTCTGGGCGTAGAACATGCCCGCGGCAATAGCGAGGGTCGCGCCAAACGCCATCCAGCGACCGCCCCCGCTGGTCGACCGGCCTGTGCTCACGACCAGCACATTAACGCCTGCTCAGGCGTTAGGGGGCGACTTCGGGCAGCTCGTGTCGCAACTCGTGGATCAGTAGATCACGGGGGAGAAGGCCGCCGAATTGCCCGTGCCTTCACAAGTCACGTCGACGGAGTAGTGTCCGCCGAGCTGTTGAAAGATGATCGTGATCGGCGGGGATGGATTGGGTCCGGTGACCGTCGTCTGGCGATTGAAGGGGAGCGCGGGCGTGCCCTGGACTCCCACGGCGTGGTACTGGCAGACCTCGATTGCGCCAGGCGGGTTGCGGAGATCGACAACCGTGGCGAAGATGGCGCCACCGCCCTGCCCGTAGGAGACCTGCATGCTGTTGTCGCTGTTGTAGAAGTAGTTCGGTTCGGTGGCGTGCGCGATCCCGGCGCTCGACAACGAGAGAAGCCCCAATGCGGCCGCAGCGGCCGCTGAAGTTTTTCGGATGGTAGTCATGGGGTGGCCTCACCTTCTTGGACGGACGCCTGTCAGCAGATTAATAGTGCACCGAGGCCGCCTTTACCCCCGCCTGCGTCGCGTCGCGGCGAAGTCAGTGCTTGCCGCCGCCGACTTCGGCGGGTAGCGGCGGCGGCAACGGCGCCTGCGCGGTCGACGTCGGGGCCACTGCCGGCGCCTGCGCGGTCTTGGGACCGTGGTAGGAGGTCATCGGCTCACGCCGGATCACTCCGCCGGCGTCGCTGACCACCAGCGCGCTCGACGTGACCGTGTAGGTGACGCCGTCCTGCTTGGCCACATAGCTGCCGTCGGGCTCCGCCGTGGCCGCGGCGACCAGTTTCGCGCCGTCGCTGATCCGTACGCCGTGGTAGCCGAACTGGCCGGCCGGACTCTTACAGATCGCGACCCGCGAGTTCGCCGTGCTGCCGATGGCGACCGCCGTGTTGGGTGCGGTGCAGCGTGCCGAGGAGTCGACAAAGCCGAGCGCGTCGGTGGCCGGATCGGCAGCGGCATGAGGTGCGCCGATCGCGAGCAGTGCCGCGCAGGCCGCTGCTGCGACGGCGATGCGCCGGGCGCATGGCAGAGAGGAGTACATGGTTGTCAGGACAACACGGGTGACCACCAGCATCCCGTTCCCACGCCGCGTGATCGCCAATCGTTAGCTTCCCGAGATCTGCAACGCTAGATTCGACGCCCATGGGACTGCTCTTTGATCCGAACACCTACGACCCGTCGCATTTCGACCCGGAGACCAAGCGCCAGCTGCGGGCGGTGATCGACTGGTTCGAGAGCCGCGGCAAGGTCAGGCTGCTCCGCGACGACCTCGAGGCGACGTGGGTGTCGGACTTCCTCGACTTCATCAAGCGGGAGAAGATCTTCGCCACGTTCCTGACCCCGTCGGAGTATGGCGGCGGCGATCCCAACAAGCGGTGGGACACCTCCCGCAACGCCGCGCTGAGCGAGATCTTCGGGTTCTACGGGCTGTCGTATTGGTACGCCGAGCAGGTGACGATTCTGGGCCTCGGGCCGATCTGGCAGAGCGACAACATCAAGGCCAAAGAAAAGGCAGCCGCGCAACTCGAGGCCGGCGGCGTGATGGCGTTTGCGCTGTCCGAACGTGAACACGGCGCCGACATCTACAACACTGACCTGCTGCTCACCCCCGCGAAAGCGGACGACGACGAAGGAGTCGTGTTCCGCGCGTCGGGGGAGAAGTACTACATCGGCAACGGCAACGTCGCGGGCATGGTGTCGGTGTTCTCGCGCCGCACCGACGTCGACGGCGCCGATGGCTACGTCTGGTTCGTCGCCGACAGCGGCCACCAGGATTACGAACTGATCGGCAACGTCGTGCACGGGCAGATGTTTGTCAGCAACTTTCGGCTCAACGACTATCCGGTGCACGAAGAGGACATCCTGTGCACCGGGCCGGAGGCCTTCTCGGCCGCGCTCAATACCGTCAACGTCGGCAAATTCAACCTGTGCTCGGGGTCAATCGGCATGTGCGAGCACGCTTTCTACGAGGCGATCACTCATGCCAACAACCGCATCCTGTATGGCAACCCGGTCACCGACTTCCCGCACGTGCGGGCCAGTTTCGTCGAGGCTTACTCGCGGATCGTCGCGATGAAGCTTTTCAGCGATCGCGCCGTCGACTACTTCCGCAGCGCCAGCCTCGACGACCGTCGCTATCTGTTGTTCAACCCGGTCACCAAATCCAAGGTCACCTCCGAAGGTGAAGCCGTGGTCACGTTGTTGTGGGATGTGCTGGCTGCCAAGGGATTCGAGAAGAACACCTACTTCTCCGAAGTGGCCCGGCTGATCGGCGCGCTGCCGCGACTCGAAGGCACCGTGCACGTCAACGTCGCGCAGATCCTGAAGTTCATGCCCAACTACATGCTCAACCCGGCCGAGTACCCCGAGATCGGTACCCGCAACGATCCGGCCGACGACACCTTCTTCTGGTCTCAGGGACCAGCGCGCGGCGCGTCGAAGGTGCAATTCGCCGACTGGACAATGGTTTACGAGCAGCACGCCCAGATCCCGAACGTCGAGCTGTTCTATGAGCAGGCCCGCGCTCTCAAGGAGCTACTGCTGACCGCGGCGCCCGACCCTGAGCAGATGAAAGACCTCGACTTCCTGCTTGTCATCGGTCACCTGTTCACCCTGGTGGTGTACGGGCAGCTGATCCTGGAGCAAGCAGACCTCATCGGACTCGACGCCGACCTGGTGGATCAGATCTTCGAGGTCCAGATCCGCGACTTCTCGCAGTACGCCGTCGCTCTGCACGGCAAGGCGAGTGCCACCCCGACACAGCAGGATTGGGCGCTGTCCGCGGTGCGTAGGCCCGTGACCAAATCCGACCGCTTCGATCGGGTGTGGGAGCAGGTTCGGGACTACGACGGAACCTATGAGATGCGGCCCTAGCCGACGCGGAGAGTTGCGTCAAGGGTAATCCGACCGGTGTAGTCCGCTTGTTCCCACCCAGCGGGATGTCCGCGCCGGCAACGCCGACGGCGTGCCTAGGATCGGCCAATGCGTGACGCCAAAATCCTGATCACCGGCCCGACCGGACAAGTTGCCGTTCCCGTCGCCAAGGCTCTTGCGGCCGACAACGAGGTGTGGGGCATCGCTCGCTTCACCAACGCCGCCGCCCGCGAGGATCTGGAAAAAGCGGGCGTCCGCTGCGAAAAGGTCAACCTGGCTGCCGGCGAGTTCGGTTTTTTGCCAACCGATTTCGACTACGTGCTCAATCTGGCGGTTGCCAAGAGCGGCGACTGGGACAAAGATCTGGGCGCCAACGCGGAGTCGGTCGGCCTGCTGATGGCGCACTGCCGCACCGCGAAAGCGTTCCTGCACTGCTCGTCAGCTGCCGTCTACGACCCACCGGACGACGAGCCGCGCACCGAGCGCGCCGCTCTGGGCGACAACCACAAGCCGTTGTTTCCGACGTATTCGATCTCCAAAATTGCCGGCGAAGTCGTGGCCCGGACCATGGCGCGCGTGCTGGAGATTCCGACGGTCATCGCCCGGCTGAACGTTCCTTACGGCGACAACGGCGGATGGCCGTTTTACCACATGGAGATGATGTTGGCCGGAATCCCGATCCCGGTGCCCGCCGGAGACCCGGCCAGCTACAACCCCATTCACGAACACGACGTCATTGCGACAATTCCCAAGCTGCTCGAGGCCGCGTCGGTGCCGGCGATCACGGTCAACTGGTGCGGCGACCAGACCGTCAGCTTGCAGGATTGGTGTCGATACCTCGGTTCGCTGATCGGCAAGGACCCCGTGTTCGAGGTCAGCCCACAAGCGTTGCGTGGCAACCCCACCGATGTGTCACGCCTGCACGAACTGGTCGGCGCCGGCACCGTGGACTGGCAGGACGGACTTCGCCACATGGCGGCGAAGTTCCATCCCGACCTGGTCGGCTAATCCTGTTTGGCGATGAGCTTTTTCAGCGCTTCGCGATCGGGTGCCAGCAACTCGTCGATGCGGGCCTGGTTGACATCGGCG
This sequence comes from Mycobacterium sp. TH-M25, assembly GCF_057473665.1. Classification (NCBI taxonomy): domain Bacteria; kingdom Bacillati; phylum Actinomycetota; class Actinomycetes; order Mycobacteriales; family Mycobacteriaceae; genus Mycobacterium; species Mycobacterium sp. TH-M25. The sequence continues at coordinate 574 of NZ_JBYCLA010000226.1, read as the reverse complement.
ACGATGATCTCCCCGACTTCCTGGTAGACGTTGCTGAAGATGCCGTGGGACTTCATCTTCTCGGTTTGGTAGATGTTGTCCTCGGTCGGTGTCACGTAGTACACGATCTCGGGCTTGAACCGGTGGATCAGCCACAGGTGGATGACGTCCATCAGCCGCTTCTGGCGCATCTTCTCGGCGAACGTGTTCTGGTCGCGGACCGTGAGGATGTTGCGTCCGTGCCGGTCCTTGATCGGGTCGACGACAACATTGGCCACCGGTTGGTCGGCGTCGTTGCCGTAGACGCCCAGGTCAAGGACATCGGAGCCGGCGCGCCGGGGGCGTAGCCGCACCGACAGCGTCTCGCCGATCTGGTAGTGGTCGCCCCACAACGCCAGCCAATCCTCGAGCAGCTTTTTGGGCACCTCGGTCTGCACCAGGTGCTGATGCTGCGTGGATCCCTCACCCATCGACTTGGTGGTCGCCGTGCGACCGGACGAAGCGGCCAGCGCGGCGTCGCTGCGGGGGCCGCCGACCAGTGTTTGCGGTGTGCGATAGGGCGATTCGACCAGTCTCATCTTGCGTTGCAGACGAG
>NZ_JBYCLA010000225.1:0-3410 GCF_057473665.1 Mycobacterium sp. TH-M25 | reverse complement strand
TCCGCGGAACTCGTCATCAAGCTACTACCCCATGTCATCGACACCACGCGTCGCACCGACACTTCCGGTGATCACGCATGGGTTGACGTCACCCACTCGACACTACGCGCCGCGCCTGTGCCGCAGCGAAGAGCCAATATTGCGGACGCGCTTGAGTTTTCGCGTCCGCGGCGGAGCCCGGGACCCGAGCCCGGTTCGCGTTGGCCATACTGAGACGATGCCGAGCACTGATTTCCACCCCGACCTGAGCAGAGTCGCGCGCTTCGCACCCAGATCGCTGGTCGGCCCGCGCTCGTTGAAGCTGATTCGAGCGCTTTCCCCGGCGGCACGGCGCAGATCGAGCCGCGATGTGGAGTCGCTCATCCTGGGCTCCGGTGTCGGGGTGCGGTTGCACCGCCCGGCCGGCGCCGAGCAGCCGGGTCCCGCGCTGTTGTGGATCCACGGCGGGGGCTATGTCCTCGGCACCGCTCAGCAGGATGACGACGTGTGTCGTCGGTTCGCGCGTGAGCTCGGCGTCACCGTAGCGGCGGTGGATTACCGGCTGGCCCCCGAGCACCCGTACCCCGCGCCGCTGGAGGATTGCTATGCCGCGCTGACCTGGCTGGCCAAGCTGCCCGCTGTCGATCCGGCTCGGGTGGCGATCGGCGGGGCCAGTGCAGGCGGCGGCTTGGCGGCCGCGCTGGCGTTCCTGGCGCGTGACCGTGGCGAGGTATCGCCGACCCTGCAGCTACTTGCGTACCCGATGCTCGATGACCGCAGCGGCTCGACACCGGAAAAGCCGAACTACCGGCTGTGGAGCCCGAAAAGCAACCGGTTCGGCTGGGCGGCCTACCTCGGCAGCGCCGACCCGAATGTCGCGGTTCCGGGGCGCCGCGAGGACCTGAGCGAATTGCCGCCGGCCTGGATCGGGGTCGGCACCCACGATCTGTTTCACGACGAGGACCTTGCCTACGCGGAGCGTCTCGCCGCGGCCGGTGTCCCGTGCCAGGTCGAGGTCGTCTCCGGAGCATTTCACGGCTTCGATCTGATAGTGCCGAAAGCCGGCGTGTCCAGAGCATTTTTCGCCAGCCAGTGCGCGAGTCTGCGATCCGCCCTGGCTATCGCGCGCTGATGGCCGCTGGCGCGCCCTTTGCGGTGAGCGACGAACAGCGGGCGCTGCGCAGTGCGGTCGCCGACCTGATGACACGTTATTCCGGCGAGGCCCAGGTGCGGACGCAGATGGCGACCGACACCGGTTTCGACTCCACGGTGTGGCATGAATTGGCGGCCATGGGTCTGACCGGACTGCTGATCGACGAGGAGCACGGCGGCTCCGGTGCGGGCCCGGTGGAACTGGGCATCGCGATGGAGGAGATGGGCCGGACCCTGCTGGTCAGCCCGTTCCTGTCAACGGCGGTGCTGGTGCCCGGCCTGCTGGCCGCGACCGGTGACGCAGCCGAGTGCGGCGCGGTATTGCCCCGGATCGCCGCAGGTGAACTGATCGCCACCGCCGCCTTCGCCGAGGACGGCTCGGCCCGGTTACCGGCGACGATCACCACGTCAGCAGGTCTGGTCGGCGACACCTGGCACGTCACCGGCTACAAGCACTTCGTGCTCGACGGGCTCTGCGCGCAACTGTTCTACGTGTTGGCGACGACCGACAACGGTCCCGCGGTGTTCGCCGTCGATGCCGGTGCACCCGGCCTGGCCGTGACGCCCCTGACCACGGTCGATCCGACCCGCAAGCAATGCCGACTGCAATTCGTCGACACCCCCGCGCGGCTGATCGGCCGGCCGGGTACCGGCGTCGATGTGTTCGAGGCAGCGCTCGACCGTGCGGCGTTGGCGTTGGTCAGCGAGCAGGCCGGCGGCGCGCGGCGGGCGGTCGAGATGGCCACCGAGTACGCCAAGACCCGTTACCAGTTCGGTCGCGCGATCGGCAGTTTCCAGGCCGTCAAGCACATGTGCGCCGACATGCTGCTGGAGGCCGAATCCGCGGTATCGGCGGCACGCTTCGTCGCCGGCTCATTCGCCGAGCAAGCGCCTTCCCGAATCGCCGATCTCGCTCTGGCACAAGCGTATTGCTCGGAATCCTTCGTCTTCGTCGCAGCGACCAACATCCAGGTCCACGGCGGCATCGGATTCACCTGGGAACATCCGGCGCACCTGTATCTGCGTCGCGCCCGATGTGACGCCCAGCTGCTGGGAAGCCCGTCCTGGCACCGGGAACGCTACCTGCAGCAGATCGGAGCATGATGACTTCCGCCGGCGACGATGCAGAGCGCATAGCGCGATGAGGAGGAGCGGCACATGACGGACGACGAACTGCGCGACGAGGTCCGAAATTGGTTGTCGGCCAACTGGAATCCCGACATCGATCGCGCCAGCTGGGCCCAGCTCGTCGTCGATGCCGGATGGGCGGTCCCCAGCTGGGAGCCGGAGTGCTACGGCCGCGGTGTCTCGGATTCCCAATCCCGGCTCGTTGCAGCAGAATTCGCTGCGGTCGGCGCGCATGGCTGCGGTCACGACCGTGGGAACCTCTTCGCCTGCACGCTGCGCGACGTGGGCACCGACGAGCAAAAGCGACGGCTGATTCCGCCCTCGATCCGCGGCGAGAGCAAATGGTGCCTGCTCTACAGCGAGCCCGACGCGGGGTCGGATCTGGCCGGCCTGCGCACCCGGGCCGAGCGCGACGGTGACGAGTGGGTGATCAACGGGCAGAAAGTGTGGACGTCGTTCGCCAAAACCGCCGACTACGGCATGCTGGTGGCCAGGACCGACTGGGATGTGCCCAAACACCAGGGCATCAGCTTCTTCATGCTGCCGATGCATCAGCCCGGTGTCGAGATCCGGCCGATCCACCAGATCACCGGCGAATCGGAGTTCAACGAGGTCTTCATCCAGGACGCTCGCCTTCCCGCCGAGAACCTGGTTGGCGAGCTGAACGCCGGGTGGTCGGTGCTACAGACCGCGCTCGGATATGAGCGACGGTTCATGGCAGACATTGCCCGCACCGCCAGGGACGCCAAGCGGGCGCAAGCCGAGAAGGCCCATCTCCTGGTCGATTTCGCGCGAGATGCCGGCCGGCTGGAAGATCCCTACATTCGTCAGCAGATCGCCCGCGTCGACGCGCTGGCCACCGTCAACCGCTGGAACACCCAACGATCGAAGGCTGCGGTCGATCGTGTCGAAGCGGCCACACTGATGGCGCTCGGCAAGATCGCGATGTCACGGATCCTGCACGAGACGGCCCGTGTCGAAACCGAAATAGTCGGCGCGCAAGCGATGTTGACCGGCCCGGACAACCCGGTCGGCGACGCGGCGACGTTCCGGACGCTGAACGCCTACTTCACCTCGATCGGCGGCGGCACCGATCAGATTCAACGCAACATCGTCGGCGAACGGGTGCTGGGCCTGCCGAAAGAGCCTGA
>NZ_JBYCLA010000224.1:0-7008 GCF_057473665.1 Mycobacterium sp. TH-M25 | reverse complement strand
GCCGGCGCTGCCCGCGACGGCCCAGGTCTGGAGAGACGGGCTGCTCGATCCGCAGCACCTCAAGGTGATCCAGACGTTCGTTCGCGACCTGCCATCGGACACACCGCCCGACACAGTCGAGGATGCGGAGCGGTTCCTGGCGGAACAGGCGACCGCGCTGCGGCCCGACCAGTTGGAGAAGGTGGCGAATCGTTGCGCGGTGTTGATCAATCCCGACGGCAAGTTCTCCGACATCGATCGAGCCCGCCAGCGCGGGTTCACCTGGTCGCCGCAGCGCTCTGACGGAATGAGCGTCGGCAAGTTGGTGGCTTCGCCGGAGCTGCGCGCCAACCTCGACGCGTGGCTGGCGCGGTTCGCCGCACCCGGTACGAGTAACCCCAAGGCTGAAAATTCCTGCGCCACCGACGAACCCGATACGCGCAGCCATGCTCAGCGGCAGCACGATGCACTCAACGCTCTGGTGAGCCGTCAACTGGGTGATCCGAAACTCGGGCAGCACAACGGACTGCCGGTCACAGTGATCGTGTCGACCACTTTGCAGGAACTCAGCGCAGCGGCCGGTCACGCTGTCACCGGCGGCGGGACTGTCCTGCCGATGCGTGACCTCATTCGCATGGCCAGCCGCGCCTACCACTATCTTGCGGTATTCGACGGCCATCAAGACCGGCCACTGTACTTGGGCCGGGCACGTCGAATAGCCTCGGCAGACCAGCGACTGGTCCTCTACGCCAAAGACCGAGGCTGCACTGCTCCGGGCTGCGACGTCCCCGCCTATTGGACCGAAGTCCATCATGACAACGACTGGGCTCGTGGCGGCCGGACAGACGTCGACCAGCTGACATTGGCGTGTAAACCCCACCACAGAATGGTTGATAACGGCTGGCGGACAATCAAACTCGGCAACGTCGGCAATACGCAGTGGATCCCGCCCGCCCATCTCGATCACGGACAAAAGCGGCGCAATGATTATCATCATCCCGAAAGATTCATCGGCAAGCGATTTTCACACCGCTGAAGATGTCAACCTGCGTCTTTGTCACCATACGTTCACCCGGCAGAATCACTGGATCGGGACGTAGCTTGACGAAAGGACCTCGAGCATGAGGATCAGCCGCGGCCTGGCCGCTGGAGCGATGTTCGCCGGTGTCGCCCTGTTAGCGACGGCCCCAGTGTCCTCGGCGGACCCGCTGAACGGCCACTACATCGAAACCGAAACCTTCCCCGACGGTCACGAGGTGCACAGCGACTGGTACATCTCCCCCTGCGGGGACGGCTGCGTCACCATCAAGGACCTGGGTCAAGCCAATTTGGTCGACAATCAGTGGGTGTTAGACGGCAAGGGCGGGGTGTCCTGTGAACAGGGCGGCGACATCCGCGACGCAATTACGTTCCACTACACCTGGGACCCGAACACCCTGGACGGCAACGTGCAGATCACCAACAACGTGGCAGCCTGCGGCAACCCGGCGGGCTACCAGGAAAACAACAGGCTGCATCTTGCCCCGGCGCCCTAAGCGTCGATCACCAGGCGGCCGCTAACGGCCCGAGAAACGCACACCAACATCTCGCCGTCCGCTTCTGCAGTACGGCCACGTCGGTCGACGTGCCCACCGAGCACTTTGACCTTGCAGGTTCCGCAGAAGCCTTGCCGACAGGAGTACGCCGCCGTCGGGTCGACGTCGAGCATGACGTCGAGGGCCGAACGATTGGCGGGCACTTCCAGAACCCGTCCGGAGCGGGCGAGTTCGAGTTCGAACGGGATACCGTCGACTACGGGCGGCGGACTGAACCGCTCGTAGTGCAGCGGTGCGTTCGCGTGCTCCTTGCGCGCAGCGCGCACCGACTCCAACATCCCGGTCGGGCCGCACACATAGACCGCGGTCGTCTCCGCGGCATCGACGAGTAGGTCATCGGCGGTGGCAAATCGCCCCCGCTCGTCATCGGCCCAGACGGTGACCCGGTCGGCGTCCAGCGAGAACACCTCGTCAAGTAGCGGCATGTATTCGCGGCTGCGGCCGGCATAGACTGCGCGCCAGTTCATTCCGCGCTGTTGCGCAGCGCGCATCATCGAAAGGATCGGCGTCACGCCGATTCCGCCGATCACAAACAGCACGTCACGCTCGTCACCGCCGAGATAGAACGCGTTGCGGGGACCTTCGAACACCAGGATGTCGCCGACATGAAACGCCTCGTGCATCTCGATCGACCCGCCGCCACCATTAGCGATGCGGCGCACCGCAATTCGGTAGTCGATGCGCCGCCCGGGTGCTCCACACAGCGAATACTGGCGCCGACGGCCCGATGGCAGTTGCACGTCGATGTGACTGCCCGGTGTCCACGACGGCAGCAGGCCGCCGTCGGGGTCGGCGAACGTCAGCGCGACCACGTCCGGGCTGAGCTGGTCGCGTCGGGTGATCACCGCGCTGTGCGTGCGGCCCACCGGCAGCACGCGGGACGGCTCCCAGCGGCTCGCCAGCGAAAACCCGTTCAGTACCGCGACCATGCCACATACCGCCGCATACAGCCGGTCACGTTTACGGCGACCGTAGATGTCTGCGGGCCTGCTGGCCCAAATGCCTTCCGACACAACGCCCTCAAGGTCGGATGTCGTAGCGGGCCAGTAGCCGGATCAGCGACGGGCTGATGCGCCGCATCGCGTAGCCGACCCGTGACTCCGCCGCGATCGGCACTACTGGCGAGCCGCTCTTGACAGCCTTGACGATCGCCTTGGCGGTGGCTTCTGGCGTGAAGTTGCGTCGACGGTAGGCAACATCAGCTTTGCGCCGGGCGCTGTCCTGATCGACGGCGGTCATACCGGCGTAGACGGTGTTCTTGGCGATGTTGGTGTTGACGAATCCCGGACACACCGCGGTGACAGTGATGCCGTCGTCGGCCAGGTCTGCCCGCAGCGATTCGCTGAAGGCCAATACCGCGGCTTTCGTTGTGCCATAGGCGATCATCGACTTCGACGGGAGAAACGCTGCTGCCGACGAAACATTGATGATGCTGCCGCCCTGGCCACGGTCGACCATCTGCGCGGCGAACGCCCGGCTTCCGTTGAGCACACCATGCAGGTTCACCCCCAAGATGGTGTCCCAGTGCGCGGGAGTGGTCTCCAGGAATCGGCCGGCCATCCCAATGCCGGCGTTGTTCACCAAGATGTCGACCACCCCGTGGTCATTGTGGACTTGTGCGGCAAGCGCATTGACTGCTTCCGTGTCGCTGACGTCGGTCTGGTACGCCGCTGCGGCGGCGCCGGCTTCGCGCACTGCGGCGGCGGTCTCCTGCGCCGCAGCCAGATCTCGGTCGACGATCACGACGGTGTCGGCGCCCTGCCGAGCCAACTCGACCGCAGTGGCCCGACCGATGCCGGCACCCGCTCCGGTGACCAGCGCGAGCTTGCCCTGCACGGCACGGGGCCCGGCCTGCACGGTACCGGCGATCGCCAGTGCGGCACCGTCGACGTGCCGGTCGATCCATTCGGAAGCCAGTCGCGCGACGACGTCGGGGCGTGCGGTCACGACCCAGTGGCCGCCCTCGATCGGAACGACCCTGCTGCCCAACGGAATTGAGCCGGTGAATCGCTGCAGTGCCGGGGTGACGAACATATCCATTCGCGGTGCCAGCACCTGCACCGGAACGGTGGTGTGCGGCAGCGTCGCTGCGGGAGCCAAAAAGGGCCCGGGCATATTCGCGCGGTACAGGTTGAGCCCGTTGAGGTAATCACGGGTCGACCGCACCGGATCGCCCGGTCGGGTCTGCGTGCTGGCGTTGCCGATCCGGCCCAACGCCTCGACGAGTTTGATACCGACCCCCGCCCGGACCAGCAGCTCCGGCAGGCCCGGGGTGAGGAAGAACCAGATGTAGCCCGAGGCCAGTAGCTGGCGGATCACGCCGGCCAGACCGCGTGGGGACCGTGCCGAGCGCAGGAACTTACCCGCATAGTGCAGGTGCGGACCGGAGATGGAGGTAAACGAGGCCACTTTGGTCATCACCGTCTCGTCGGTGACCGCGGCCCAGGATTGGATCGAACCCCAGTCGTGCGCCAGGAGGTGGACGCGGCCGACACCCAGACTGTCGATGACCGCGCCGATGTCGGAAACCAGTTGGGCGAAGCGGTAATCCGCGCACTTGCCCGGGCGTGCCGATTCTCCGGCTCCGCGCACGTCGTAGGCGACGACGTTGTAGCGGTCCACAAGATGCTCCGCGACGCCGTCCCACAGGTGGTGGTTGTCGGGGTAGCCGTGCACAGCCAGCACCGTCGGCCGGGCAAGGTCGATCTCGGTGTAGGCGTACACGGCCAGCCTGACGCCGTCAGAGGCGGTCACGGTGCTGTGGGTCGGCGCCCGGAAACTGTTGGCCGAAGCGGTGGTCATCGGATCCTCTCGGCTTAGCGCGAGGCGCGGGCGGCAGGCGAGATCGCCAGGTAGTCAACCGCTTTCTCGACCCCGCCGAGCTGCGACGGGTGAAAACGTGGAAGGTAGTAAGCGGCGATCACCCGGATGAAGCGCATCGGACCCGGCATCAATCCGCGTCGCGCGGCGGTGACGTAGTCTCGCCAGCGCGGTCTCACCCCCGGCGGGACCTGCCTGTCGATGGAGTACATGAACCGGAGCCCACGCACCCACAGCACGAACATCATCGGCGTGACGATCAGCTGGGTGCGGACTTGTCGCAGATATCCGGCCCGCAGGTGTTTCATCAGGTCGAAGGCCACCGCTTTGTGTTCGACTTCTTCGGCGCCGTGCCAGCGGAGCATGTCCAGCATCACCGGGTCTGCTCCGGCAGCGTCGAGCTCAGGCGTGTCGAGAATCCACTCACCCAGGATCGCGGTGTAGTGCTCGATCGCCGAAACCAGCGCGACGCGCTCAAGCAGCCAGGCGCGCTGCCGCCGCACGCTCCACCGTGGCCGGTCACCCAGCAGCTTCGCGAACAGCCAGGTGATCTGATCGGTGAACGGCGTCACGTCGACGTTGTTGGCGGCGAAGTACTCCTGCACACCGGTATGAGCCTGGGCATGCATCGCTTCCTGGCCGATGAATCCCTGCACATCGAGGCGCAGCTGGTCGTCCTTGATCAGTGGTAGTGCCTGCTTGAACAGATGGACGAAGAACTCCTCGCCGGCCGGCAACAGCAGGTGCAGCACGTTGAGCATGTGTGTGGTGAAGGGCTCGCCGGGCACATAGTGAAACGGAAGTTCCGCCCAGTCGAAGGCGACGTCGCGCGCTTCGAGGACCAATCGCTCGTGATCTGACCCGACGTCCCCACCGTGCAGGTGCGGACCGACAGCCTCGTCGCTAACCGTGAACATGGACAAAACCATACCCGGTACCGCCGGTATCGCAGATGCCCCGCGATCAGACCGGGGCGGCACCCCGCAAATGCTCGAAGATCAGCGACGTCTGGGTGCCCGCGACGTCGGCATCGGCATTGAGGTTCTCCACGACGAACGAACGCAGGTCTTCGGTGTCGCGGGCCGCGACATGCAGAATGAAGTCGTCGGTCCCGGCAAGGAAGTAGACGTCCATCACCTGCGGCCGGCGCCGAATCTGTTGAATGAAGTCGCGAATCCTGCCGCGGGCGTGGGACTGCAGGCCGACCGAAATCATCGCCTGCAGAGGCAGTCCCAGCGCGGCAGGATCGATGTCGGCATAAAAACCGCGGATGACCCCGGACTCCAGCAGTCGGCGAACCCGGCCGTGGCACGTCGATGCGGCGATGCCGAGTTCCGCGGCCAGTGCGCTGTTGGTCATCCGAGCATCGACATGCAGCAGACCCAGGATGCGTCGGTCGACCCGATCCAGGTCGGCCGGCCGAAGATCCTTCGCATATGGGGAGATGAGGTGCGGATTGTCCGATTTTTCTTCGGCCATATCAGGACTATATCGCAACTCTTTCGGCGTCTTTGCATATTCAGTGAAGCTTATTCACAATTGACGGTATGCGTGTGGGCGTTCCGACCGAAGTCAAGAACAACGAGTTCCGGGTTGCAATCACTCCGTCCGGCGTCGCCGAACTGACCAGCCGAGGGCACGAGGTCCTGATCCAGGCCGGGGCAGGCGAAGGCTCGGCAATCACCGACAGCGATTTCAAAGCCGCAGGTGCACAATCGGGGTCCAGTGCCGACAGCATTTGGGCCGATGCCGATTTGGTACTCAAAGTCAAAGAGCCGACAGCGCTGGAGTACCCGCGGCTGCGGCGCGCGCAGACATTGTTCACCTATCTTCACCTGGCCGCATCGCGTTCGTGCACCGACGCGTTGCTGTCCGCGGGCACCACGTCGATCGCCTACGAGACCGTCCAAAGCCCAGATGGCACGTTGCCGCTGCTGGCCCCGATGAGCGAAGTAGCCGGCAGGTTGTCGGCCCAGGTCGGGGCGTATCATCTGATGTGCACTCACGGCGGGCGTGGCGTGCTGATGGGCGGCGTCCCAGGCGTGACGCCGGCCGTCGTGGTGGTCATCGGCGCGGGGACCGCCGGACACAACGCCGCGCGGGTTGCTCACGGAATGGGTTCGGCCGTAACGGTTCTCGACGTCAACATCGGCAAACTGCGCGAGGTCGACCACGCGTTCAGCGGCCAAGTGCAGACTCGCTATTCCACCATCCTGGAATTGGAAGACGCGGTGAAACGCGCCGACCTAGTGATCGGCGCGGTGTTGTTGCCCGGCGGCAAGGCTCCTACTCTGATTTCGAATTCGCTTGTTGCTCAGATGAAGCCAGGCGCAGTACTGGTAGATATTGCTATCGATCAGGGTGGTTGCTTCGAAGACTCGCGGCCCACCACGCACGACGATCCGACCTTCGTGGTACACGACACCGTGTTCTACTGTGTGGCCAACATGCCTGCCGCGGTTCCTGCCACGTCGACGGTCGCGCTGACCAACGCGACCATGCCGTATGTGCTCGAGCTCGCGGACCAGGGTTGGCAGGCCGCCTGCAGGTCGAATCTAGCTCTCGCGAAGGGCCTTTCGACACACGATGGAGCGCTACTCTGCCAGCGGGTCGC
>NZ_JBYCLA010000223.1:0-7304 GCF_057473665.1 Mycobacterium sp. TH-M25 | reverse complement strand
CGCGCGACACCTATGGATAACCGGTCCGGGGCGTTCGGCTGAGGGCCGTCACAACGCAGAAAATCCGCTTGTCAAGCGTCAGGACGCGGGACAGATCGAAAAATTCCGTATACGGCCCAGATAGCTGTGTAGAAACGCCCTTGCAGAATCGGCTCGACACGGTGTTACCGCTAGACTGACGGTGATCCCCGCGCGGTCGCGAAATCGCGCGCATGCGAACCCCAAGGAGAGCGTCCCGCTAGTGGCTGCCAAACAACAGTACGGTGCCGAGTCGATCAAGGTTCTCGAAGGTCTGGAGGCCGTTCGCAAACGCCCGGGTATGTATATCGGCTCGACCGGTGAGCGGGGACTACATCATCTTGTCTGGGAAGTGGTCGACAACGCGGTCGACGAGGCCATGGCCGGCTTCGCCACCAACGTGGACGTGCGGATCCTCGAAGACGGCGGTGTCGAGGTCACCGACAACGGCCGCGGTATACCCGTCGCCATGCACTCGACCGGCATTCCGACGGTCGACGTCGTGATGACGGTTCTGCATGCCGGCGGCAAGTTCGAAGAGGGTGCCTACCAGGTCTCCGGCGGACTGCATGGCGTCGGCGTTTCGGTGGTGAACGCGTTGTCGGTTCGCCTGGAGGCCGACATCCGTACCGACGGCTTCGAGTGGTTCCAGACCTACGACAGTTCGGTTCCGGGCACGCTGAAAAAGGGTGACAAGACCAAGGAAACCGGCACCACGATCCGGTTCTGGGCCGACCCGAACATCTTCGAAACCACCAGCTACGACTTTGAGACCGTCGCGCGTCGCCTCCAGGAGATGGCATTCCTGAATAAGGGACTGACCATCACACTGTGCGACGAGCGCGTGACCAAGGACGAGATCGTCGACGAGGTTGTCAGTGACACCGCTGAGGCCCCGAAATCCGCGGAAGAGAAGTCAGCGGAATCCGTTGCGCCGCACAAGGTCAAGCACCGTACCTTCCACTACCCCGGTGGTTTGGTCGACTTCGTCAAACACATCAACCGGACCAAGAACCCGATCCACTCCAGCATCGTCGACTTCTCCGGCAAAGGACCCGGCCACGAAGTCGAGATCGCGATGCAGTGGAACGGCGGCTACTCCGAATCGGTGCACACCTTCGCCAACACCATCAACACCCACGAGGGCGGCACCCACGAAGAGGGGTTCCGCAGCGCGCTGACCACGGTGGTGAACCGCTACGCCAAAGACAAGAAGTTGTTGAAAGACAAGGATCCCAACCTCACCGGCGACGACATCCGGGAGGGTCTGGCGGCGGTCATCTCGGTCAAGGTGGGTGAGCCGCAGTTCGAGGGTCAGACCAAGACCAAGCTGGGCAACACCGAGGTCAAGTCGTTCGTCCAGAAGATCTGCAACGAAGAGTTGCAGCACTGGTTCGACGCCAACCCGTCGGACGCCAAGATCGTCGTCAACAAGGCGGTGTCGTCTGCGCAGGCCCGGCTCGCGGCGCGTAAGGCGCGAGAGTTGGTGCGGCGCAAGAGCGCTACCGACCTCGGTGGTCTGCCAGGCAAGCTCGCCGACTGCCGGTCCAGCGATCCGCGGCGCTCGGAACTGTATGTGGTTGAGGGTGACTCAGCCGGCGGCTCTGCCAAGAGCGGCCGCGACTCGATGTTCCAGGCGATCCTGCCACTGCGCGGCAAGATCATCAACGTCGAGAAGGCCCGTATCGACCGGGTGCTGAAAAACACCGAAGTCCAGGCGATCATCACCGCGCTGGGCACCGGTATTCACGACGAGTTCGATATTTCCAAACTGCGTTACCACAAGATCGTGCTGATGGCCGACGCCGACGTCGACGGCCAGCACATCTCGACGCTGCTGCTGACGCTGTTGTTCCGGTTCATGCGACCGCTGATCGAGAACGGCCACGTGTTCCTGGCCCAGCCGCCGCTGTACAAGCTGAAGTGGCAGCGCAGCGAACCGTAGTTCGCCTACTCCGACCGTGAGCGCGACGGGCTGTTGGAGACGGGCCGGGCCGCGGGCCGAAAAATCAACTCCGAGGACGGCATTCAACGCTACAAGGGCCTCGGGGAGATGGACGCCAAGGAACTGTGGGAAACCACAATGGACCCCTCGGTTCGGGTGTTGCGCCAGATCACCCTCGACGACGCTGCCGCTGCCGACGAGTTGTTCTCCATCCTGATGGGTGAAGACGTCGAAGCCCGCCGCAGCTTTATCACCCGCAACGCCAAAGACGTTCGCTTTCTGGATGTTTGACGTCCCAGACGTCTCTCCCCCAGTGAAATCTCTCGGATGAGGAACAGATGACAGACACCACGCTGCCCCCCGGCGGCGAAGCGGCCGACCGCATCGAACCGGTGGACATCCAGCAGGAAATGCAGCGCAGCTACATCGACTACGCGATGAGCGTGATCGTCGGACGCGCGTTACCCGAGGTGCGCGACGGCCTCAAGCCGGTGCACCGCCGGGTGCTCTACGCGATGTTCGATTCGGGCTTCCGCCCCGACCGCGGCCACGCCAAGTCGGCGCGCTCGGTCGCCGAGACCATGGGTAACTATCACCCGCATGGCGACTCGTCGATCTACGACACCTTGGTCCGGATGGCGCAGCCGTGGTCGTTGCGCTACCCGTTGGTCGACGGCCAGGGCAACTTCGGGTCGCCGGGCAACGACCCGCCGGCGGCGATGCGGTACTGCGTCACCGGGGACGCGCTGGTTGCGCTGCCAGAGTCGCAAGCGGTCCGCATCGGCGACGTGGTTCCCGGCGCGAGGCCAAACAGCGACAATACGATCGACCTCAAAGTCGTCGACCGAAGCGGCAATCCGGTACGGGCCGACCGGTTGTTCCACTCCGGCGAACACCCCGTGTACACCGTGCGCACCGATGAGGGCATCGAGGTCACGGGCACGGCCAACCACCCGCTGCTGTGTCTGGTCGACGTCGGCGGCGTACCGACTCTGCTGTGGAAGCTGATCGAAGAGATCAAGCCCGGCGACTACGCCGTGCGCGTCGACTGTGCAGGTTTTGAGCACGAAAAGCGCGCAGCAGGGCCCATAAGTTGCACAGTCGGCGACGTTCCGGGCCTGGCGCGCTTCCTGGATATCCATGGGGGCGATCCCGATGCCCGCGCTATTGCCAGCGAGCTGACCGACGGGCGCTTCTACTACGCCCGGGTTGCCGCCGTCACCGAAGCCGGTGTGCAGCCGGTATACAGCCTCCGCGTCGACACCGACGACCATGCCTTTATCACCAACGGCTTCGTCAGCCACAACACCGAGGCGCGGCTGACTCCGCTGGCGATGGATATGCTGCGTGAAATCGACGAGGAGACAGTCGATTTCATACCGAACTACGACGGCCGGGTGCAAGAGCCGACCGTGTTGCCGAGCCGGTTCCCGAACCTGCTCGCCAACGGTTCCGGCGGTATCGCGGTCGGCATGGCGACCAACATCCCGCCGCACAACCTGCGCGAGTTGGCCGAGGCGGTCTACTGGTGCCTGGAGAACCACGAGGCTGACGAAGAGGCCACCTTGGCCGCGGTCCGGGAGCGGGTCAAAGGCCCCGACTTCCCCACCCACGGTCTGATCGTCGGGTCCCAAGGCATCCACGACGCCTACACCACCGGCCGCGGGTCGATCCGGATGCGCGGAGTCGTTGAGGTAGAAGAGGATTCGCGCGGGCGCACCGGCCTGGTGATCACCCAATTTCCGGATCAGGTCAACCACGACAACATCATCACCTCGATCGCCGAGCAGGTTCGCGACGGCAGGCTGGCCGGCATCTCCAACATCGAAGACCAAAGCAGCGACCGGGTCGGCTTGCGCATCGTCGTCGAGATCAAGCGCGACGCGGTGGCCAAGGTGGTGCTGAACAACCTCTACAAGCACACCCAGCTACAGACCAGCTTCGGCGCCAACATGCTCTCGATCGTCGACGGGGTGCCGCGCACGCTGCGGCTCGACCAGATGATCCGCTATTACGTCGAGCACCAACTCGACGTGATCATCCGTCGCACCACCTACCGGCTGCGCAAGGCCAACGAACGCGCACACATCTTGCGCGGTTTGGTGAAAGCCCTTGACGCACTTGATGAAGTGATCGCGTTGATCCGGGCGTCGCAGACCGTCGATATCGCCCGCACCGGCCTGATCGAGCTGCTGGACATCGACGAAATCCAGGCCCAGGCCATCCTGGACATGCAGCTGCGCCGGTTGGCTGCTCTCGAACGCCAGCGCATCATCGACGACCTGGCCAAGATCGAGGCCGAGATCGCCGACCTCGAGGACATCCTGGCCAAACCGGAGCGGCAACGGGCCATCGTGCGCGACGAACTCTCCGAGATCGTCGACAAGCACGGCGACGACCGCCGCACCCGGATCATCGCCGCCGACGGTGATGTGGCCGACGAGGATCTGATCGCTCGCGAGGACGTTGTGGTCACCATCACCGAAACCGGCTATGCCAAGCGCACCAAGACCGACCTGTACCGCAGCCAGAAGCGCGGCGGCAAGGGCGTTCAGGGCGCTGGGCTCAAGCAGGACGACATCGTCCGGCATTTCTTCGTCTGCTCGACGCATGACTGGATCCTGTTCTTCACCACCCAGGGCCGGGTCTATCGGGCGAAGGCCTACGACCTGCCGGAGGCATTGCGGACCGCGCGGGGTCAGCACGTCGCGAACCTGCTGGCTTTCCAGGCCGAGGAGCGGATCGCCCAGGTCATCCAGATCAAGAGCTACGAGGATGCGCCCTACCTGGTGTTGGCCACCCACAACGGCCTGGTCAAGAAGACCAAATTGACCGACTTCGACTCGAACCGCTCCGGCGGGATCGTCGCAGTGAATCTGCGCGACGGCGACGAACTGGTCGGGGCCGTGCTCTGCTCGGCCGAGGAAGATCTGTTGCTGGTGTCGGCCAACGGGCAGTCGATCCGCTTTTCGGCGACCGACGAGGCGCTGCGGCCAATGGGCCGCGCCACCTCCGGTGTGCAGGGCATGCGGTTCAACGCCGACGACTATCTGCTGTCGCTGAACGTGGTCCGCGAGGGAACGTTCCTGTTGGTCGCCACCTCCGGGGGGTATGCGAAGCGGACCGCCATCGAGGAGTACACCGCGCAGGGCCGCGGCGGCAAGGGCATTCTGACGATCCAGTACGACACCCGCCGCGGCAAGCTCGTAGGCGCGCTAATGGTCGACGACCAGAGCGAGGTGTTCGCGATCACCTCCGGCGGCGGCGTGATTCGGACAATGGCCAAGCAGGTCCGTAAGGCGGGGCGGCAGACCAAGGGTGTTCGGTTGATGAACCTGGGCGAGGGCGACACACTGTTAGCCATTGCGCGCAACGCCGAAGAGTCCGATCCCGCCGACGGCGAGTCGGACGCCGAGTAAGGAGCAGTGGGTGTGACGTCACCTAACGAGCCGGGCAACCCCGTTCCGGGCGACAGCCCGAATGGAGCCGGCGGGAACACGGCCGCGACCCCCCGCAAGCGGTCCCCCGCCCCCGCGGCGCAGGGGCAGCAGCGTCAGCCCGGGCGCGGCGCGGCGTCACCCAACGCCGAGGACCGGCTCAACCGCTTCATCTCGGGCACCGGCGCACCGGGCGCCCCGAAGAGCTCACCAGCCGAGGTCGGCCCGGCTCACCCGCATGAGCAGAACCGGGAGACCGAAGCGTACCCCAGCGAGCTCCCCGACCTGTCGGGGCCGACTCCCCGTGCGGGACAACGGAAACCGGCGCCCGACCAGGACCACGGCGTGACTGCGCCGGTCCGGTCGGAGGGTCGCATCCAGGTGTCGTCGCGGACGGCCGGTCCGGTGCGCGCCAGCATGCAGATCCGCCGGGTCGATCCGTGGAGCACCTTGAAGGTGTCGCTGGTGCTATCGGTGGCCTTGTTCTTTGTCTGGATGATCGCCGTGGCGCTGCTGTATCTCGTACTCGGCGGCATGGGCGTCTGGAGCAAGCTCAACAGCAACGTCGGCGATCTGCTGAACAACACCAGCGGCAGCGCCGAGTTGGTGTCCGCCGGCACGATCTTCGGCGGCGCGGTGTTGATCGGTTTGGTCAACATTGTTCTGCTCACCGCCGCGGCGACGATCGGCGCATTTATTTACAACCTGACGACCGACTTGATCGGCGGCGTCGAGGTGACGCTGGCCGACCGCGACTAGCGTTTTGGGCGTAGACGCCCGGGTGCGGTAATCTCGTCGCTCGTCCCTGTGCGGGCCTATAGCTCAGGCGGTTAGAGCGCTTCGCTGATAACGAAGAGGTCGGAGGTTCGAGTCCTCCTAGGCCCACAACCATGTGTTCGCCAAGACGTTTCGTACGACTGGTGTTGCCGCTGGCAGCGATCGCGGTGCTGGCGGTTGTCATCCGGTCTCAGCAGAGCGTCGAGGTCTGGCATGTGGCCGCCGACCAGCCCGATGGCCGGCACCCCGCTGGTTAGCATCAGGGGCCTTAGCTCAGTTGGTAGAGCGCTGCCTTTGCAAGGCAGATGTCAGGAGTTCGAATCTCCTAGGCTCCACAACCGTCGTCGGCGAGATACGTCACCGCATACCACCGCCGAGCGCCGTCCAGGGCATCCGTTTCCGTCGCGCCTTCCAACCGCACGTCGCACAGGTCCGAGCGGTCGAGCCGGATGAAGGCCTCGAGTTCAGTGTCGCGCGCTTCGCCCGTCAGGGCGGCGTCCGCCAGCGCCCGGCCCTGGTAGCGGTGCCAGCCCAAGGTCAGGGGCGGTGGTCGACGTCGACGCTGGGCGGCAACGCCGACGGCTCCGGCTGCTGTGAGCGGCGGACGACCGAGACCACCACCGCGCCGACGGCGAGCACGCCCGCGGCGGCGCCGGCCAGTACCCACCGCCTCGGCTTACGGCGCTGCGAACGACGGGCCTGCGCCAGCGCCTCGGGAAGCCCGGTGACGACGTCCTGCGCGGCGGCCAGCTCCTGGAACAAAGCGTCCTGGGCGTGCTTGATGTCAACGGCCAGCCGGCCCTCGCGGTATCTGCGGCGCACGCTCGACGCCCCGGCCTGGGCCGAGTGGGCGCCGAGGCCGACGAGACCGCGAGTCAGGTCGACGGGCCCGACCGCCGTGTAGTGCAGACCGCGGCTCAGCCGCTCCCGGGGGGTCAGTCGGATGTGGGTCTCAGCACGCATTCCTCGCCCTTTCGCATGACCGCCTTGGCATTACGTTAAGAGGCTACCGGCACCGGATGTCCGGCGCGGCGAACGGTGATGGCAGACTGTGCTCTCGTGACTAGCCCGATTCAGACCGCCACCGCCACCCTGCACACCAACCGCGGCGACATCAAGATCGCATT
>NZ_JBYCLA010000222.1:0-7160 GCF_057473665.1 Mycobacterium sp. TH-M25 | reverse complement strand
AGCGCTGACACAACACCTCGAGATATTTGATACGCAAAGCGATCTCGCCGAGGCGCCGCAATGTCGTGGTCTCCTCGAGCACGGGCCGACCATCGATGTGGACGTCGGCGAGGTCAGCAACCAGTTCCATCAGCCGCATCTGCATCTCGGTGTCAAGGCGCGCAGCGCCCGCACGCTCGTGGCTCAGCGTCGTTGTCGCGATTCGCCAGCCTCCGTTCACCGGGCCGAGCAGCGCATCCGCCGGCACCTGCACGTCGTTGAAGAACACTTCGGCGGAGTCGGCGTCGCCGCTGAGTGTGACGAGCGGCCGGACCTCGATGCCGGGCAACGACATATCGACAATCAGGCAGGAAATGCCCTTGTGCTTCGATGCGTCGGGGTCCGTGCGCACGTACAGCTGACACCAGTCGGCGCGGTAGCCCAGCGAGGTCCAGATCTTTTGGCCGTTGACGACGAAGCAATCGCCTTGCGAATCAGAACCGCGCACGGCGCGGGTGTGCAGCGACGCAAGATCCGAGCCCGCTTCGGGTTCCGACATTCCCTGGCACCAGATATCGTCGGCGCGCATCATCCGGGGGAGCAGTGTGCGCTTTTGAGCGTCGGTACCGTACTGCATGATCGCGGGCGCGATGTTGTTCATCCCGATCACGTTGAGCGGCATCGGCACCCGAGCGCGAGTGGTCTCCTCGGCGTACACCAGTTGCTCGAGGACCGTTGCGCCGCGACCGCCGTACTCCCGCGGCCAGGAGACGGCGGCCCAGCCGGCGTCGGCCATCGTCGCGTTCCACGTTCGAAGTTTTTCGAACGCCGCGTCGTCCTTTCCGCGCTGGCGGCCGGCGGCCACGACATCGTCGGTCAGGTTTGCGGCCAACCACGCGCGCAACTCTTTGCGTACCTGTTCCACCTCTGGTGGGTACGAAAAATCCACGTTGCTTGGTTTCCTTGTATACCTCGCGCCCATTGACTGCGGCCAAGCCGGACTCTACGTTGGAACAGATATTTGGTCAACGCGTCCGGGGAGGTCGGCCGTGGCAGGCGACGCTCTTGGCGATCGGTTGCAGGCACTGGGAATGCTCGCATCTGCGCTGGCCGGCCGACCCGTGACCGTCGCCGAACTGCCACCGGGTGAACTTTCGTGGACGGACGGCCAGACGATCTTCGTCGAGGGTGCCGCGAAACTCGAGGCGATCGCCGTGCACGCATCGATGCTCGCGGCCGGCAGCCTGGACCCCGACGTCGTGCGGCCGCTGGTCCGTCACCCGCGACTGGCCAGACGCTTTCTGGCGATCGAGGGTCACCGCGCGCTGATCGCCAATAGTGAACTGCTACCAGGCGTTTTGGCTTCAATGGGTGACCGTCGCATCGCGGGCCGTAGCGACTCGCCCGCCGATTCGCTGAGCATTGCGGCCGGACGGACCGTGATCGAGGACCCAGCCCCGCAATTCGGCGTGATCCGCGCAGCGAAGGTGCTGGCTGCGAGCTCGCAACGGGGCAAAGACCAGGACCAAGAGAGCCCCGGCCATGTTCCGCGAGGCGGCGGTGCGAAGAAGCTCGAGGAGTACTCCGATCTTGCAGACGACGACATCGACGACTCCGACGACCCGGATATGTTCACCAGCCCCGTCGGCGGGGGCGGCTTCATCGGTAAGTGGTTGAAGAAGATGCTGTCTTCAACCCGGAAGTCGCGCGGCAGCGGCGGCGGGCCGCCCGGCGCGGACAATCCCACGCACCGCACGAACTCGGCGAACCGCGGTTTTCCCGCCGTCTCGTCGCTGGCCTCTACGGCGAGCGAAGACGGTGACGACCAGCAGATAGTGAGAGCCGCCGACGGCGTGCAGTATCCGGAATGGGACGCAACCCGCAAGACCTACCGGCCGGCGTGGTGCACCGTGCGCGAGGTCGAGCCGAAGATCAATCCGTCCGCGACGTACGCGATCGACGAAGCCGTCAGCGTTCGCCGCCCCCTGTCACGACTGGGGATGGGTCTGCACCGCCGTGGCCGCCAGTCGCAGGGCGACGACATCGACATCGACGCTGCGGTCGAGGCCAGGGTCGAGGTGTTGGCTCGGTCGATGCCCGATGAGGCGGTCTACCTGGACAGCCTGCGACGCCGACGTGACCTGTCAGTGCTGCTCCTTCTTGACGTATCGGGGTCGGCAGCCGAGCCCGGGACGGCGGGGCGCACCGTGCACCAGCAGCAGCTTGCGGCGGTCGCCAACCTCACCGTCGCGCTGCACGACCTGGGTGACCGAGTTGCGCTGTACGCCTACTATTCCCAGGGCCGTGGCGCGGTCAGCATGGTGCCCGTCAAACGGTTCAACGACCGCCTCGACTCCCAAGCCATGTTGCGGCTCAACAGTCTTCAGCCCGGCGCGTACTCCCGCCTTGGCGCGGCCATCCGCCACGGCTCGGCAGTTCTGGAGGCACGCGGGGGTACGCTGCGGCGGCTGTTGGTGGTGTTGTCCGATGGACTCGCCTACGACCACGGATACGAGCGGGCATACGGCGCCGCCGACGCGCGCCGTGCCCTGACCGAGGCCCGGCGCCGGGGAACAGGTTGTGTGTGTCTGACGATCGGCGCCGGAACCGACGTGCAATCGCTTCGCCGGGTATTCGGCAGCGCCGCACATGCGGCGATCGCACGCCCAGATCACCTCGCCGGGGTGATCGGGCCGCTCTTCAGGTCAGCGCTGCGGTCTGCCGAGGTTCGCCGCCAAACTTCCGCGAGCGTGCGTGTCAGTCCTGCGCACGCCGATAAGCATGTACACGCACGCACGCACGCTCGCGGGCTGGTTGAAACAAACATCTGTTCCGACTAGGCTCCAGGCACCGCAGTGTCGCGGGGCAGAAGGGAAGCTATGACCAACGAGTCCGGGCTCGCCCGCCGAAACGGCGCGACCACCGAGACCGAGAGCATGCGGCCTTACTACACGCCGATCGGCAACGAAGAGGCCGTCTTCAAGGCGGCCTACCGCCAGGGTCTGGCACTCGTGCTGAAGGGGCCGACGGGTTGCGGCAAAACCCGCTTCGTCGAGGCGATGGCGCACGATTTGGGCCGGCCGCTGATCACCGTCGCCTGTCACGACGACCTCACCACCGCCGACCTTGTGGGCCGGTATCTGCTCAAGGGTGACGAGACGGTGTGGGTGGACGGTCCGCTGACGCGGGCGGTGCGCGAGGGAGCGATCTGTTACCTCGACGAAGTGGTGGAAGCCCGACAGGACACCACCGTCGTGCTGCATCCGCTCGCGGACCACCGGCGGCAGCTGCCCGTCGAACGTCTCGGCGTGACGCTGGACGCTGCGCCCGGATTCGGCCTGGTGGTGTCGTACAACCCCGGCTATCAAAGCGTGCTCAAGGACCTCAAGGATTCGACCCGTCAGCGAATGGTCGCTATCGAATTCGGCTTTCCCGCAGCCGATGTCGAAGAGGGAATCGTTACGCACGAGGCAGGCGTCGACAGTGCCACCGCTGCCGAGCTGGTGCGGTTGGGGCAGGCCATCCGGCGGCTGGAAACCGGCGGGTTGCGTGAGGTCGCGTCGACCCGCGTGCTGATCGCGGCGGGCAGGCTCGTCGCAGAGGGTTTGACCATGCCCGACGCGGCGCGGGCCGCGATCGCCGGTCCGCTCACCGATGACGTGGCGGTGGGCAGGGCGTTGGGCGAGATGATTGAGATCTATTTGGGCCGTGCACGGGTCTGATGATTGACGCTGTATACCGCCCCAGCTAAGGTCTGAACAAATATTAGGTTTATAGCGGGCACGAGTTTGCCGCCCGGGAGGTCAGATGTCCTACGAGAGCAGCGCAGAGCCGATCAAGGTCGGCTACTTGATGGACTTCACGCTGCCGCCCGGGTTTCCCGAGGTGCTGAAGGAGTCCTTCACCCAATGCTTTGACCTGGTCTTCGAAGAGGCACGCGAACAGGGCCTGATGGATCGGGCGGTGCGGATGGTCTACCGCGAGGTGGAGGGATTGCCCAAGGGATCGGTCAAGGCGGTGATCGATGCCTTCGGTGAACTCGTTGACGAGGGTTGCCTGGTGGTGTTCGGGCCACACATCACCGACAACTGCGTGCCGACGCGCGAAGCGATCGAAGAGCGGTTCAAGGTTCCGGCGATCGCTGTCACCGGCACCGATGACTGGTTGGGCGAGTGGACTTTTGCCTTCCCGCAGGGCTCGATGACCGACGAGCCAATATTCATCGCCGATCTGGTCGCCAAGCGAGGCCTGAACAGTATCGGGGTTCTGGTCGAGCAGAACCTGATCGGTGAGAGCTACCTGAAGAACTTGCGAAGCGCTTGCGCGCGCAGGGGGATTCGGATCGTCGCAGAAGCCGCGATCGCGCAGACTGCGCAGGACATCAACGAAGCCGTTCGTACCCTCCACGACGCGAAAGCGGAAGCGATCGTGCATCTGGGTTTCGGTTTCGGGATCGTGTTCATCAATCCCGCACTGCAGGCCGTTGATTGGGATCCGCCGCGATTCACCACCACGGCCTTCCAGAACGCGTGGGTGAACCCGATTATGTGGAACGCGTTCCTGGGCTGGGTCGGGGTCGACCAGTACGACGAGGGCAACGCGATCGGTCAGGATTTCCTGGACCGCTACGCGAAGAGATACAACGGCAGCCGTCCGGAATACTGCGTGCCGGTGGTGAACCGTGACGTCGCCGCCACACTCGTGCGCGCGTTCACCGACGCGCATCCACTCAGCCCGCGCGGTGTCAAAGAGTCGTTAGAGCGCGTAAAGATGCTGCCCGCCGCGTCCGGTGCGCCCGGCACCCGGGTTTCCTTCGGCAAATGGACGCGACGGGCCTGGATGGGTGCTGGCTACCTGGTGGCCCGGAACCTCGACGCCGACGGCGTCAACTCACATCTGGTCGATCGCTTCGGAGAGGAAGGCTGACTTTTGAGCACAACGCCGCCCACGAAACAGTCCACACCAATCCAGGCCGACGAGAAGCCCACCCCGTCGCAAGGTAGCGAAAAGCGTGGCTGGGGCGGCTGGATCGCCGGCGCCGCGCTGGCGGCCTTCGCGCTGTTCTTCGTCGCGAACTGCCGCGTGGCCCTCGACCCCCGCGTCGCCAACCCGAACGTGCACGGCCGGCCGCGCCCGGTCAAGTTCCTCTTCGGGCTGGACTACATCACCTTCCTGCACGTCTCCACGATCATCATGCTGCTCGTGCTGCTGGTGGTCTTCATCAGGGGTTGGCGCCGCAATCCGGGCAGTCCGGTGATGCTGATGTTCTTGTGCACCACGCTGATCGTCTGGCAGGACCCGATCATGAACTGGGCGCCGTTCGCCGTCTACAACCCCGACCTGATCCATTGGCCGGAGTCGTGGCCACTGGTGTCGGTGTCGCCGACCGTCGAGCCATTCGTCGTATTCGGTTACGTCACTTTCTATTTCGGTCCTTACTTTCCCGCGGTCTGGATTCTGCGCAAACTACAGGCCAAGTACGGGCCGACGGCATTCGTATCGCGACACCCGCTCGTCAGCCTCGGTCTGTTGACGTGCGCCATCGGCTTCGTCTTCGACGCGTGGCTGGAGATTCAGCTCGTCCACGCCGGCATGTACATCTATTCACAGGTGATTCCGTGGGGCTCGGTGTTCACCGGTACGACGTTCCAGTTCCCGCTGATCTGGGAGTCGTTCTCGGTGACCTTCGTGATGGTGCCGGCGGCGATACTCTGCTACCGCGACGACACCGGGAAGTCGGTGGCCGAGAAGCTCGCCGCCAAAGCGAAGATCTTCCCGACGCGTCCGGTGCTCGGCACCTTCCTGGTGATGTTCGCAATCATCAACGTCTCCTACTTCGCCTACGGCGCATGGTTCGCCGCCATCAAGATCAGTCACGCCGCGACGTCGGTGGCATGCCCGTGGCCGTACCCTGAAGCCAAAGTGTATGACCCGCAAGGGTATTACGAGAAGGCGGGCGCGCAAGGCCCGTTCTCGGTCGGTGTCTGGTCAACGTGGGCGAGTGGGGAGCCGAACGGACGGCCGCACGTCAAGCCGCCGCCGTCGGGACAAGGTCGCTGCGAACCCGCGAGAACGAATGGTTGAGCCGCGCACCGTTGTCATCACCGGCGCGTCCCGCGGACTGGGGTTCGCCTCGGCCGCGCGCCTGTATCGCGAGGGTTGGCGGGTGGTAGCGGCCATGCGGGCACCCGACCGCGGGATTGCGCTGCTACACCAGGCGACGGGGGCAGGTGAAGACGACGACCGGCTGATCGGTGTGCAGCTCGACCTGTTGGATGCGGCGTCGATCGCCGCGGCGGCCAAAGTGATCGAAGAAGCCGTGGGCGCACCCTATGCGGTAGTGCACAACGCGGGGATCTCGGCCGCCGGAATGGTAGAAGAGACCGATATGGCGCTGTGGCAGAAGATGTTCGCCACCAGCGTCCTTGGCCCCGTTGCGCTCACCCAGGCTCTGCTGCCGTCGATGCGGGCGGCGGGCGAGGGACGCATCGTGCTGGTATCCAGCGCGGCCGGGGTGCGCGGCCAGCCGGGCACCGCGCCGTACTCGGCGGCCAAGGGAGCGCTGGAGCGGTGGGGTGAGGCGATGGCGTGTGAGATTGCGCCCTTCGGTCTCGGTGTCACCATTTTGGTGGCCGGCACGTATGACACCGAGATCATCACCGACGCGGGCACCACCGATGACCGCAATTTCGAGGGCCCCTACGCGCGGCTGCACAACACCATGAACACCCGCGGGCGGTTCGCAGTGAGTTTCGCCAGACCGGCAGCGCGATTCACCGACGGGCTGATCAAGGCGTTGGCTGACCAGAAGTCGTTCCGCCGCCGCGGCGTAGGCCTGGATGCCTCGATACTGTTGGCATTCAACAGGATTCTCCCGTCTTCCGGCATGCACCAGATGTCGCGGATCGTGCTCGGCATACCCAAACACGGGTCAATGCGGGGCGGGCGTGGCCGATGAAGGGTGAGTCCGCGGCCCATCGGTGGATGGCGTTGGTCGCGCGCGTTCTGCTGCAGCGCTTGGCGTCGCTGGCGGCCTTGCGCCGCAAAGGGGCTGACAAGGACTGAAGGGAATTAAGGGGTAACAATGGAACAGCTTTTTGACGACCTCGAGGATTTCGGCGCGTTCGACGACGCGATCTCCGGTGACGTGCGCGACCCGTACACAGAGCTGGCGCGGTTGC
>NZ_JBYCLA010000221.1:0-2512 GCF_057473665.1 Mycobacterium sp. TH-M25 | reverse complement strand
TGAGCCGGTGGCACCCGGCCGATCTGCTGGGCCATGCCCTGCGATACCTGGTGGAGCGCACCGGAGTCGAAGCCGATGCCATCGACGACGTGATCGTCGGGTGCGCGATGCAGCATGAACACCAGTCCGGGAACGTCGGACGCCACGCGGTGCTCGCCGCCGGCCTGCCCGAATCGGTGCCCGCGGTCACCATCGACCGTCAATGCGGATCGGGTCAGCAGGCGGTCAATTTCGCCGCATTCGGTATCGCCGCGGGCAGCTACGACCTGGCGATCGGCTGCGGGGTGGAATCGATGTCGCAGGTGTCGATGCCGCCGGCCTTCGCGCCGGGCGCGCCCCTCGGTCCGCAGTACTCGCCGTTCGAGTTGGCCCGCTACGCCGACCACCTGGTCGCGCAGGGCGCGGCCTCGGAGCTGATGAACGTCAAATTCGATATCTCCCGCGAGCACCTCGACGCGTACAGCATGCGCAGCCACGAGCGAGCCCTCGCCGCGACGCGCGCCGGAAAATTCCGCGACCAGGTGGTGCCCATCACCGTCGACCCGTTCGACCCGTCGTCGGCGACGATCGATGCCGACGAGGGAATCCGCGACCGGCTGGACCCGGTCAAGATAGCCTCGCTTCCGGCGGTGTTCGCAGTCGACGGCCGGACGACCGCTGCCAATTCCTCCCAGATCAGCGACGGAGCGGCAGCGTTGCTGATCGCCGAGCGCGGTTACGCGGAGCGGCACGGCATGGCGCCACGCGCGCGGTTCCAGGCGACGACGGTCGCGGCGGCGGACCCGGTCGTTCAGTTCACCGCGGTGCTCGATGCCACCCACAAGGCGCTCGAGGCCGCAGACCTGTGTGCCGCCGACATCGACCTGTTCGAGGTCAACGAGGCCTTCGCCGGGGTGCCGCTGATGGTGCAGCGCGAGTTCGGCATCCCGGACGACAAGTTGAACGTCAACGGCGGCTCGATCGCGATCGGGCACCCTCTCGGCTCGACCGGCGCTCGGATGCTCACCGATCTGCTGTGCGAACTTGAGCGAAGCGGGAAACGCTATGGCCTGCAGACCATCTGCGAGGCGGGCGGAACCGCCAACACCACCATCATCGAGCGAATCTAAGGAGCCGACATGGCTGCACAAACTGTCAAAGGCCTGCCGTCCACCCACGGCGACCACTACCAACTCAACACCATCAACCTGATCAGACACGCGGCACGCACCTACCCGGAGCAGCAGATCGTTTACCGCACCGCCGAGGGCGGCTGGGACCGCTACACGTACGCGGATCTGTACACCCGGGTCAAGCGGGCGGCCAACGTGCTCACCGGGCTCGGTATCGGTCCCGCCGATACCGTCGGGGTTCTCGACTGGAACAGCAAGCGGCACTTCGAACTCAGCTGGGCGATTCCCGGCTTGGCCGCGGTGATGCTGCAGATGAACCTGCGGCTGGCGACCGAGGACCTGAGCTACGTCACCGACCACGCCGAGGCGCAGTGGATCCTTGTCGACGAGAGCCTGCTGCCGATCGCCGAGGAGCTGGCGCCGCACGTTCCGAAAGTCAAGGGCTGGATCGTGATGTCGGACCGGCCACTGGCCGAGATCGACACCTCGTTGCGCGACGTCTTCCACTTCGAGGACCTCATGGCCGCCGCCGTCACTGACATCAGTTGGCCCGTCGTCGACGAAACATCCACCTACAGTGCGTGTTACACGTCCGGGACCACGGGGCGCCCGAAGGGCGTGTATTACTCGCACCGCGGCAGTTACCTGCACGCGATCGCGATGGCCGCCGCGATCGACTTGCGCCGCGAGGACACGGTGATGCTGATCACCCCGATGTTTCACGGCGCGTCGTGGGGGCTTCCGCAGACCGCGATGTGGGCGGCCGCCAAGGTGGTCTTGCCGGGGCGCTACCTGGCCGAGAACACGGCGTTGCTGGTCGACACGATGATCGCGGAGGCCGTGACCGTCGCAAACGGTGCGCCGGCGATCTTCCAGCCGATGCTGGACTACATCAAATCCCTCGACGTGAAGCCGGACTTCAGCAGAACCAGGTTGCTGTCCGGCGCGACCGAACCGGCGAAGTCGCTGATGCGAGAATTCTACGAGTTGACCGGCGCGGACTTCGTGCACGGCTATGGCGCGACCGAGACTACGCCACTGATCACCACGAACATGGGCATCAAGCCGTCGCTGCGAGGCACCCTGTCCGACGACGCAAAATGGGATCTCAAGCGCTTCCAGGGGCTGCCAACCTCCGGCATTGACATCCGGATCGTCGATGCGGAGGGTAACGACCTGCCGCACGACGGCAAGAGCGTCGGTGAGGTGCTGATGCGCGGCCCATGGGTCATCGAGCGGTACCACAAGCTCGACGACGACGCCGACCGCTTCCTCGACGGCTACTGGCGCAGCGGCGATGTGGGCACGATCCACCCCAACGGGTACCTCAAGATCACCGACCGCGTCAAGGACGTGGTCAAGAGCGGCGGTGAGTGGATTTCGTCGATCGACATGGAGAA
>NZ_JBYCLA010000220.1:0-8281 GCF_057473665.1 Mycobacterium sp. TH-M25 | reverse complement strand
AGCAGCCTGCTCAGCAGAGATGTCGGCACCCAGACTCTGCTTCGTTCCGGCATAACCAGCCATGTCCGCCGCAAGCGCCAGCATCGCCGGATAGTTGTACATGATCTGCGACATCACAAAACCTTTCGACTCATAGGTAACGGCTCAGAAGCCCGGGTAGCTGCTCGCCGCAGCACTGTCCACGGCCACATAGGTGCCCGCCGCATCACCCAGATTCGCCTGCGCAATATCCAGCAACGCATTCACCTTCGCCGCCGCCGCCACAAACCTGGCATGCGCCGCCTGAAATGCCGCCGCACCCTCACCAGCGAAATACGCCTGCGACGACATGGCCTCCTGCTCGGCCTGTCCGATCGTCGACCGCATCAACCCCGCCTTGGCCCCAAACGCCGACTCCGACGCGACCAACTGCGGAATGTGAGCATCCAACAAACTCATCCCAAAAATCCTTTCGTTACTCGATTACCGTTGCCCGACGAACGTCACGCTCAGCTGCGGTCCCCCTCCCCTTCCGATGGCTCCGGACCCCACGTCCCCGGCACCATCGGCATGCCAGGACCATTCCCAAATCCGGTGTCGCGCAAGGTCGCTAGCCCCGCCGCTTCAGCTGAGTCTTGCTTGCCCGCCGTACCTGCGAACCCGAGTGCACCGGTACCGCTTTCCGAGGCCACCGCCGCCACGACCAGATCCCGATCGTCGGGCTTACCCCAATCCGGGTCGACATCGACGTTCATGTCGGCGAATTCGTCTGCGTGGTCGTGAATCTCGGCCCGACGTCGTCGGTGCGTCCCGGACTTGGCCCGGCCCGCCGCACCGACGGCGGCTGCGGCGGCAATCGAGCCCGCCGGTGCCTTGTTCTCGTCGCGGTCGATCAATGTCGGCCCGGGACCGCCGCCGGAATCCATGCTGCCGATCATGTACGGGAAGACAGCCGCGGGTGCGGGTGCCGGGGTGGCGCCCGCTGTTGCCGCGGCCGGCGCGGTCGGAGTCGCGGATGCCGGCGTACTCGCGGGCGCCGGGGCCAACCCCGCCGCCGGCGGCAAAGACTCAGCCGACCGCGGGGCGCCGCCGGCCGGCGCGGCCAGCAGCGGCGCCAGCCCAGCCGGATTCGCCAGAAACTGTTGCAACGCTGCCGGAAGGACGATCGCCACGATGGCGCCGGCGATCAACGACGGATAGGTGATCGCCGCAGCGATACTGGTCGACACCTCGTAGGCGATGAAGAACAACAATGGGAAATAGGTACTCGGGTTGGCGAAGATGGCGCTGAGCGTCCCGCTCGGATCCTGCAGGAGTTGCACCAACTGGTTGTAGATATCGGTGAAAAAGTCGCCCGACGCCGACGGATTCGCCACCGCCGCAGTCGCATTGGTCTTGAGCACCGCTGGCGCTGCGCGGGCACGCGGGGCCGACGCCAACGCCGACCCGGATACGCCTTGGTACGTCGCCATCGTGGCGGCCGCCTGGATCCACATCCGGGCATAGTCTGCTTCGTTGACAGCGATTGGAATCGTGTTGATTCCGAAAAAGTTCGTCGCGATCAGCACACCGTGGATGACATGGTTGGCCGCCAGCTCAGGAAACGTCGGCATCGCGGCGAGCGCAGCGGTGTAGGCGGCGGCGGCTACCTCGTGTTGGGACGCCGCCACAGTGCTGTTGGCACTGGCCTCGGTGAGCCACGCCAGATACGGCAGGTGCGCGCTCACATATTCTTCGGCGCTCGGACCTTGCCACCCGCCGGCCTGTACCGTGCTCAACAGTGAGGTGAGTTCGCTTGCTGCCGAGGCATATTCAGTACTCAGCGCAGTCCACGCTCCCGCGGCCGCCAACAGCGGTCCGGGTCCAGGACCGCTACTGAGGAGCGCTGAATGCACCTCAGGCGGCGAAGCCATCCACACCGGCGCGGTCATCGTCTACAGACCGCCGCCGTAGCTCGCTGCCGCCGCCGCATCGCCGGCCGCGTAACTCACGCCAGACTCCCCGACACCGATACCGGCGCGGCCGAGTTCCTCGACGCCTTCGGCCGCTACTGCCGCGTGCTCGGCGCCCTGGGCGCTGAAACCGGCGGCGGTCTGCAGCGAAACCGGGTCAGCAGCGGCCGGGATGACACCCGTGATGGCTGGCGCGGCACCCGCGTGCGCGGCAGCCAACCGGGCCGTGATCGCCTCGACAGCAGCGCTGGCCGACGCCAAACCTTCTGGGACAACTCGCAGTGTCATGACTCATACCCTTTCGTTGAAACTCACCTGCCGCCGTCGACGGCGACGCCTTCGTTGACCAGCGGGTTGACCAACTGCACATAGGTGGGAAGCTCGCTGTCGGTCAACAGAATTGCCCGGCCAGCCGGCAACCGGTCGAACCGCTGACCGCGAACCTTGCCACCGTCGACCGGATTGCCCGACAGCATCAGCGTGGTCGCCTGCAGGTCGTTGAACCTGCGCAGCAGCGGACTGGTCATCAGCGCATGGGCAGCACCGCTCGCCCGTGCGGTGACGATGACCCGCAGGCCCAGATCGCCGGCCTGCGCCAACAGTCCGATCAGCGGCGTCCAAGGACGCTGGCCCACATAGGGGCCCGTCATCGCGGGAGTGTCTGGAATCTGGTCGACATCGTCGATGATCAGGTAGTGGGTGTGGCCCTCGAATGACCACCCGGTCAGCTGTGACGCGTCCAGACCGGCGGGCGGGCGCCGCTTCTCGATCAGCCCGGCCAACCCGAGCATCGCCGGGGTCACCCGGTCGATGTTCGCGGTGTACTCGTTGTCCGGGAACAACGGCTCGTCGACCAGATGCAGTCGCCGATCCAACACGGTGAAGGCGACGCGGTCCGGTGTCGAGTTCTCGCGGATCGTCCGAATGATGTGCCGCAGCAGGGTCGTCCTGCCGGATCGGGTGTCGCCCAACACCATCAGCAGAGGGTTCTGGGCGAAGTCGAGCTGGACTGGGGCCAGGTCTTCTTCGCGTTGACCAATGACGATCCGGTCGGCGCCGCCGTACACCGGTTCGAGTGCGGCGGGGTCGAGGTTCGTCGGCAGCAGTCGCACCGGCGGCGCCGCGATCCCCTGGTGCAGGGCGTTGATCACCGGCACCTGCCTCAGGTCGGGTGCCGCGATCAGGAAATGCTCGGCGGCCATGGTCAGGCCACGACCCGGCTGATCGGCGGGCACTCCGTCGGCCGGCCGCTGCAGTGCACCGAGCACCCGAACGTTGCTGTCGCGCGCGTCGTGCAGCTTGAGTTCCAATCGCATCCCCAGGCCGTCCCGCATCGCCAGCGGCACCTCAAGCCAGCTCGGTGTCGTGACGACCACGTGAATGCCGTAGGCCAAGCCGACGTTGACGAGCTCGGTCACCTTGCTCAGCAACGGGTTTCGCGTGTTGAACTGGTCGGTGTTGTCCCGGCTGAACGCGTACAGGTTGTCGATGACCAGAAACACCTGGCCCAGCCCGTCGTCCGGCCCCTGCTTGTCACGGAATACTTCCCGCTCCTGCCGGATCCGCAACAACTGCTCGAGTTCGCCGAAGGTCCGACGGATACGTTCTGGCTCCAGCGCGGACGCCACGCTCCCGACATGCGCCAGGTCTTCCAGCGCCCGAAGCTGCCCGCCGCCGTAGTCCAGGCAGTAGAAGCTCACCTCACGCGGCGAGTGCAGGCTCGCTGCTGACAGGATGAATGTCTGCAGCGCGGTCGATTTACCGGATTTCGCGCCCCCATGGATCAGCAGGTTGCCGGCCGAGGAGCGGGCGTCGAACACCAGCGAATCGCGGCGCATCTGGAACGGCCGGTCGATCTCCCCCAGCGGCCAGCGCCATTCGCCGCGCGGCAGCGACGCCCGCGCCAGCGCCACGCTGAGCGGAATGACCTCGTCGAGCGGCGGCAGCCACAGCTCCGGCGCCTTGGGGCCGAAGCGGGCCAGTTGGTCGCCAATGGTGGCGATCAGCTTGCGGGACGGGGCGACGGGTTCGTCGTGTCCGTTCTTGGCGATGACCGTCGTCTGGTCGGGTTCGACCCGGCTCGCGGTGAACAGCTTGGGCTCGGGAACTGAATGCACGACCAGTGTTTTCGGGGTCTGCGGCGGATCGTAGATGCCGTCGACGTAGGTGCTGCGGAACTTGATCGGCGCGGCACCGGGCGCGGGCACCAAGAAGCCGACGCCCTTGTGCTCTTTACCGGCTTCGATGTGGTAGGCGTCCTCCACACCGATGATCGAACGCGACACCGCCGGGCTGGCCACCTTCAGACCGATTCGGTACGAGGTGTTCTTGTCGATGTCCTTGATCTTGCCGACGTCCAGCGTCTGCGACGCGAACAGAATGTGGATTCGGAACGAGCGGCCTTTGCGCGCAACGTAATCGAACAACTCCGCGTATTCGGGATGGTCGGCGAGCATCAACGTGAACTCGTCGGCGACGACAAACAACGTCGGGATCGGCGACAGGTCATGCCCGGCGGCGATCGCGTTCTCGTATTCGGTCACCGAGTTGAACGCGCTGCCCTGCACCTTGCGACCGGCCTCGCGCAGCAACATCTCCCGGCGGGCGACTTCGCCGCGAAGAGTGTCGGCAAACCGGTCGGCCAGCGACTTCTTCTCGGCCATATTCGAAATCACCGCGACGACCTGGGGGAAGTTGCGGAAGATATCCGCTCCGGCCTCACCCTTGAAGTCGGCGTAGATCACGATCAGCCGGTCGGCCGAGTGGGTCGTCAACAGCGACAGCAGAATCGACATCAGGGTCTGCGACTTGCCGGCACCGGTCATACCGATCATCAAGCCATGCGGACCCATGCCGCCTTCTGCTTCGTCTTTGAGGTCGAACATCAGCGGCTCACCGGTCGCGGTGACACCGATCGGAACCCGCAGCTCCTCGTCGCGGTGCCGCGGCGCCCACATGGTCGGGACATCCAGCCGCGAGGCGTCCGGAATGCCCAGCAGCGTCGTAAATGTGGCGCCGCGGGTCGCGCTCGATTGCAGGCCGCTGTGGGTCGGGTTGGAGTCCCACCGCGACAGCCGACGCGCGATATGGGCCGTGTCTTCGACGGAAAGAGAGTCGGCGCTGGCGATGTAGCCCTGCCAGCCGCCGGTCTGCCAGCGCTCGATCACGCCGTTGGCGATCCGAAGGATGGGCCGCTCGGGATCGGAGTACTGCTCTCGGTGCGGTGCGGTGGTCGATCGGTAGATGACCGTGACCCCAGCCCGACCAGCAGCCAACGGCGATGCGCCGAGGTCGAAATCTGGATCGTCGACAATGATCAACAAGTGCCGCAACGCATCTGCGGATCCAGCGGCGAATGCCGGGCGGTCGGAGAGCGTGGTTCCGAGCAGCGCGATTAGTTCGTCGGGTTTGGTCGACAGGTAGCGGGCCGGGCCCACCCCGTCGGCTTCGGCGGGAATGTCGACGTGCGGCAACCATTTCAACCATGACCAGTCCGGGGACTCGAGATCGGGCGTAGCGACCGCCACGCCGAGCACCGCGGGGTCGTGCCAGGTCACCGCTTGGGCCACCCACGCCCGCAGCGCGCCGCGCGCCTCGTCCTCATCGCCGAGCACGGTGATCCGCGACAGCTTGGTCAGGTCGATCCCGGTCGGGACGTCGCGCACCGTCCGCTGAGTGTCCAACAGGCTGCGTAATGCGCTGTGCGACACCGGCTCCAGGTCGACCTCGTCGGCGGTGTCGTTGACCCGCAGCGCGGTGTCCAACGCCGCCGAGTGCACGCCCGCACGCACCACCAGGAAGTCGCCGTCCTGGGGATCGCGTTCCCACTGCCGACGCGACCCGGGAATGGCGGCCAGCTCCGCCGGTGCCGGGTGCGACCATTCCGCGGCGGCCCGCTGCGCCGCGGCCTGCGCGCGGACGTTGTCCCGGACCACTGAGAGGTAGCGCAGGTAGTC
Organism: Mycobacterium sp. TH-M25; assembly: GCF_057473665.1. Lineage (NCBI taxonomy): Bacteria > Bacillati > Actinomycetota > Actinomycetes > Mycobacteriales > Mycobacteriaceae > Mycobacterium > Mycobacterium sp. TH-M25. The sequence continues at coordinate 2,394 of NZ_JBYCLA010000220.1, read as the reverse complement.
GGCGCGCTCGGCGTCGATTTCTGCGGTGCTCGATTTGTTGTCACCACGAAAGAACGCGGTGGCCGCCAGCAGCAGCACGAACGGGAAGAACAACGTCTGCGGCGAGATGAGCCGCATTCCGGTGGCGACCATCGCGACGATCATCCCGACGATCAGCAAGACGATCACCACCGGCAGCGCCCGCTTCAGCAATGACGGCGGGACGACCCGGGGCAACTCGGGTGGCGCCTCGATGTTGATGCTGCCCTTGCGGGTCACCGGCGCAGGCAGCCTGCGGCGCGCCTCGAAGATCAAGCGGCTCATCGATTTTGCCCTTCGGAAGAGGTACGGCCAGGTCGGGAGTCTGGCGCCAGTCCGTCGTGCGCGAGCAGCGCATCGGCCCTCGACAGGGTCGGCCCGGGCGCGTACAGCGACAGCACCGACCACGGGATCGGCGTTGCTGGCGGCGTCAGCCCCAGCGCATCAACGGTTTTCGGGTTTCCGCTGACACCGGCTTCGTTGTCTATGCCGTACCGCACGCCGGTGTCGGAAATCCAGAACAGCGACCCGGCGGCCGCAGACGACGCATTCTGACCAACGGCCTGGGCGTAGTACCCGGCGCCAGGGGCCATCGCCACCCGAGTGGCGATTCCGTCTGACCCGGCACCGACCAAGTCCTCGGTGTGCACCGCGTCAGGAATCGGTAGCGCCGAACCAGCTAGCAGCGTCAGCGAATTCGTGCTGGCACCGGACGCTTCGCTCCAGTGCGCACACGTCACCGGATCATGCATGGCGTCGAGCAGAATGATGCGCTGCTCGGGATAGCGGCCGATGTCCAGTTGCCGCGACACCGGCAGCTTGGCCACCTTGTCGGCGCCCAGATGCGGCGGCTGATCCAGCCCGTAGGAGTTGGCGTTGCGCAGGATCGCGGCCAGCACCGGCGACACCTGCTGCAAGCCGTCCGGCAGCACCGCGTAGTAGTTTGGCGAATTGCTTTCCAGCCCATGGGACTCGACAATCCCGCCGATAGGGGCGGGCACTGGGAACGTGGCGGGGCTGCCGGCCTGGGGGATCGCGGGAGCGACCAGTGCCGGCGATTCGGGGATCGCGTTGAACAACCCAGCAGCGATCGGCCGCGGTTGGGCGTCTACAGCGAGGCCCAGCGCACTGGTCACCGCATGGTCGGAGAGATCGATCCGGCTGCGTCGCCCGTCCCACAGCAGCCAGGCGCTGGAGGCGTTGCTGACCAGCACAGCCTTGTTCTTGTCGACCGCTGCAGCGCGCGTACCCGCGCTGTCTGGAACACCGGCGATCACCGTGATTCCGGCCGCCATGCCATCCGTCGCGTCGCACACCGTCCAGTCGGCGTCCTTGCGGGTGTTCTGCACCATCCGCTGGGGTGCACCCGGAATACCGATCAGATTGCCGAGCGGAAACTTGTCCAGCTCATCGCTTTTCACCATGGTCGGATTGGCAGGCTTGCCGGCGATCAGTCGGGCCGATGCCAGGTTGAGCACCGGATGAAGTTGATCGCCGACTCGCACGTACAGCGCGGCGGTGGACCGGTCCGCCAGAATGGCGTTGTTGGCCGCCGACCCATTCGGCCGAATCAGCGAGAACACAAAGCAGCCGGCCAACGCGGTGACCAACACGACGACACCCATCAGCACCGCGCGCGTCTGGGTGCGTAGCGGGTCAACGAGCATCCGGGTATCGTGCAAGGCGACACCAGAAGCGATGCGGCGCATGACAAACCGCCAGCCCGTCACCTGATGGCGGGTGACGAAACCGCGGCGGTAGACCACCTTCTCCGGGTTGTCGTTGACCGGGGTGCGCGAGGCGAACGAACGCCGATCGTCGCCGGGTTCCGGCTCAGCCATGGGCGCCACTCCTCGTGCCCTTTCCGGATCGCACTGCCCTGTCTATCGTCGTCGGCGCGCTCATGCCGGCATCTCCAGGCGCAGGCCCTCGAGCAACGGCGGCACCGTGTTGGCCACGTCGGCGGCGGTGATCGTCATGAGCTCCTCGTCGGTGAATTCACCTGTCTTCGCATGCTCGGAGTGGTCCAGCCGGAACTCCCGCTCCTCTTCCGACTTTTCGACCACGTTTCGAACGAATCGACCGTTGCCGGCGATGTCGAGCCCGCGACGTTCGACGCCGACGGAGTCGGCCTTCGTCGTGCTGGCCAAGTGGGCGAACAACGTTTCCAGATCGGCGAGAGCGGCTTGTTCGAACGCGCTGTCACGGCGGGTCGCCATGAAGTTGGCGATCTCGATCAGCTCGGCCGGCTGGTAGGACGGGAAGTCAATGGTGCGAGTGAACCGCGACCGCAGACCCTGGTTGGTGTCCAGGAACCGATCCAGGTCCGCCCGGTAGCCGGCGATGATGACCACCAACCGGTCACGGTCGTTTTCC
>NZ_JBYCLA010000219.1:0-7732 GCF_057473665.1 Mycobacterium sp. TH-M25 | reverse complement strand
CCGCCGTTTGCCGTTGTCGGATGGAGGAGAGGATGAGAGGATCACAGCTATGACGTATCGCGTGGTGGAGACTCCGTTGGGCTGGTTAGTCCATGCTCACGGTGAGCAGATCGGCGAACCGCATTCGACCCCTGGCGGCGCTTTCGCGACGGCGATCATCGCAATTCGGGAACACGGCGACGGTCAGGACGGCGGTACTTTCCAGCTGGAATGGGACGGCAGCTACCGATGGCACGATGGGGAACGTCTGCACGGTCGCTGAGAACTTGTTCGCCCGGCTACCGCCCTTCCGGTATGAAGCCTTGTCCCCAATTTTTGGACCTGATCTTCACGAGCGCGATCAGGCTGCGTATCGGAAATCCAATCGCAAAGCCGTAGCCGCCGTCGCGCCGTGTGGTGTAGCCGATGTTGAGACCTACGAGTTTCGGACCTTCGGTGCTGTTGCCGACCCATGCCGAGCCGCTGTCACCAGGAAGATCGACAAGCGTCGATTCCATTTCTGAGTACCGTGGGTTGTCGGTGTCGGTCTCAATAGACGTGATCTTCCCCTCGGTTTTCGCAGTTCTCGCGCCGTACTTTTTCACGTAATCGCCCACCGAGGGGTTGCCGAACACGGCGAAGTAGGCGTCGGAGGTGTACGTGTTCTTGTACAAGTGGATGACCGTCGCTCCGTACGCACCGTTCTTCATGTCGTCGGGCATGTGGTAGACCACTTCGCCGATTCGCACACCGCTGTCGCTCGACACCTGCTGGTCGATGTCGTCGGCGCAGTGCCCCGCCGTCACGGCTAAGCGGGCATGGTCGTTGTTGGTCGCGAGGAACCCGAGGCTGCATGAACCGTTGCCGATGAAGATCTTCATCCCGGGCACCAGCCCGACCGTTGCCGTGGCGGTCGGCATCGGGGCGCCCACCACGCACAGCAACGCCGACACGGCGCAGACCAGAATCCGGCGTACCGCCCGCATCGCCACGACCTTCCCCAAGAACCGTTGTTGATGTGACGTTAACAGCGGGTGCGGACAGTAAAGGGCTGCTCAACGTGGCGCTGACGTGTTTGGGCGCTCGATCGAGGTGGGCGGACAGCGCGGCAGCAGCGAACCGCTGCGCGGCTTAGTGCTCGCCTGCTATCGAGTTTTAGTTTTCGTATTGGGTGGCCACGATCGTGAGCGCGCGACGCATGTCCTCTGTGGTGATGCCGAGTTGTCCGTTGGCGGCCATTTTGACTTTGGTTTCGCGGTCGACGGTGCGGAGTCGTTCGGCTTGTGCGCTGCGGCAGTGGTTGATCACTTCGCGGGCGTAGCGGCCGTTGCCGAAATTCGGCAGTTGGCTGAGCCGTTCGGTTTCGGTTTCCAGTAGGGGCCAGGCGTCGGGGTCGACGTCGAGGTGGCGTTTGTTGGCGAACATTTGGCCGATCTGGCGGACTTCGGCTGGGGTGTAGCCCTCGAATTTGAATGTTCGGTGAAAGCGGCTGGCGAAGCCTTGGTTGGCGTTGAGGAAGCGGCGCATCTCGCCGGGATATCCGGCGGCGATCACGACGAGCTCGCCGGCTTTGTCTTCCATGTATTTCAGCAAGGTGTTGATGGCGTCGCTGCCGAAGCTGTGGCCTTCGACTTTGGGTGCCAGTCGGTATGCCTCGTCGATGAACAGTACGCCTCCCAGGGCGCGTTCGAGGACCTCGCGGGTTTGTTGTGCGGTCTGTGACACCCAGCCTTGAACTAGGTCTTCCTCGGTGACTTCGGTGAATTTCCATTCGGGGATCATGCCGAGCTCGAAGAGGATGTCTTTGAAGATCCTGGCCCACGTGGTTTTTCCTGTCCCGGCGGGACCGAGGAAAACCAGATGCCCGCCGAGTTCGGCGTCGACGGGGCGGCCGGCGTGCTCGGCGCGGATCTGCTCGATCTCCAATTCGGAGCGCCAGGCTTGTATTTGGTCTTTGACTTCGGTGTGTCCGATGAGGTCGTCGATCGCGGTGCGCCATTGTTCGCCGGCCTGCTGGCGTTGTTTCTCGTGTTCTGATTCAGTCAGGGTCTGCTGCGACGGTTGAGTGGATACGTCCCATGGGTCGCTGCGGTGGGCGATGAGTTCTTTGCTGACTATCGGTAGACGCAGGGTTTCGTCAGCAAGGGCGGCGGCGGCTTCCGCGGTGAGGACTCCGTCGATGGTGGCTTTGCCGAATGCGTTGCGGGCGGCTTCTTCGTGGTCGAGTGCGCGTTCGCTCCAGGCACGTGCGAGCGCGGCGTCGCATCGGATGTAGGGGTTTGCGATGGTGTCGATGTCGGGTAGCAGGTTGATGGCCTGCTGATAGTGGCCCAGGCGGGCGGCGGCGACCGCGGCCATCGCTGTGACTGCGGCGAGCAGGACGTCGTGTACTGCTGGCATCTCCGGGCGGGGCATCCGGGCGGGTGCGGCGGTGATGTCGGGCCAGCGTTCGGCGACAAAATGGGCGCAAGTATCCAGGAAATGACGCCAGGCCGCCGCTTCGCCGTGGGCAATGGTCGGGTCGTCGAGAACGTCGAGTGCGTTGCGGTATTGGCGGTCGGTGATGAGCGCTGCGGCGTAAGCCAGCGTGATGGTTTCTCGTGAATTTATGGTCAGCACGACGTATTTCGGGCATTCGATGCTGCCGGCGAGCTGGCCTTCGCTCCATCCGACACGGCGGATCTCGCGGAATAGGAATCGTGAGTTTTCGTGGGCAGCTTGTAGTGTGGTCAGGCTGGTGTCCCCGGCGGCGATGCGGCCCAGCCATGCATCGGACATGGCCGGCTCAGCGGTCGTGGCAGCGCTGAAGTTGTCCAGCGCCGTGCCGACGTCGCCGACGCTCCACTGCCGCAGCGCTGCATCGAACTTGTCTCGGGCTATGCTCACCTTGCGCTCCTGGCCACTGCGTTATGTGCTAGTAGGTCTGTTGATCGTATCCAGCTCGGTTTGGCTTCCCGGCCCGCGATGTGTTGAGCCGCCTGTTGTCTGGGTCTGCGAGCCCGGTGTGGCGCTCGTCGTCGTTATCGTGTCCAGGCCGCCGGCCTTGACGTTGTTGCCGGCGGCGACGGCTGGCGTGGGCACCGTTTTGCGGCCGGATGTGCCGGCCACCGATGGGGCGTTTTGCCTCCTGCGCCGGCCGGCCGGGCCTGTTGTGTCGCGGCGGCCTTGCGGCCGTGTCAGTGATGTCGGTTGCGGAACCGCGTGTGGCGCCGAAGCATTCGATCCCTGCGGGCTTGATTCGTGTGCGCTGGACTGTGTTGTGTGCCCGGAATCGGCGACCTGAGATCCTTTCCCCTGCGATGTCGGTGTCGTGATCGTGTCCAGGCCCTTGTCTGAGGAGTTCGCCTTCGAGTCGGCCTCGGCCACCTTTGATTCCAGTTCTTCCCACGGCGGGGATTTGCGGCGCTGGGCACGCTCTCGCAGCCCCTTGAGGGCCTGGGCCGCGCCGCGCGCCCCGACGGCGAACGCGGCCGCCTCGGCCGCCCGCAGACCGAGCCGACCAACGCTCAACCGCGGCGACATGCCGAACAGTTCCGCGCGCATCATGCGGAAAAGGCCGATCGCCACGCACGAGCAGCACCCGAAGAACAGTGCTTTGGCCACCGGGCTGTCCCCGCCGAGATCGGTGGGCAGCCGGCCGGTCATCACCTTGCCGATCGACATTCCCGCGATGCACACGAACAGGGTGTAGGCGAACATTTCCAGGAACATGAACGCGAACTGGCGGGCCGCGTGCAGCATCCAGGCGCGGCCGGGGCCGTCGAGGACGCCGATCTGGCTTTCGACGGGCGCTTTGATGACGCGATACATGGCGCGTGCCGGCACCATCACCAGTGCGCCGGACGCGGTCGCCAAGAAGACGGTGAACACACCGACCGAGCCGCATAGCAGCAGCCCGAGCCACACGTTGGAGCCGTCCAGGTGGGCGGCGTAGTTGGCCGCTGAATAGTCGCCGCATTGGAGCATGGCTTTGATCGGGGCGTCCTCGCTGACGTGATTGAGCATCGCCGTGCTGAACGCGGTGTCGCATTTGCCGCTGAGTACGTGACCGTACTGCCAGAGCTGGAATGGGCGGCGGGCGACGGCGGTGATCAGGTTGCCGCTGAAGATGTCGAGCTGGCCGGCGGCGTCGCGGGCGGCGTGGTGGGTGTCGGCGGCCCCATTGTGGACGGCGACTTCGGCGACCTCGAATGCCGCCGCCCGGCCGGATTCCAGGAGCCCGTGCGGGCCGTACATCAACGACACCGGGTCGGCCAGGAACGCGGCGCCCAGCACAGCGACGGCGAAGGCCGACAGGATCATCATCTTGCCGCGCGCCGATGATCCGGTGATGATCGTGTATGCGCCGGCGAACACCGCGGCCGGCAGCAGCCACAGCACAAGGCCGACTTCGTGGACCACCTGGAAGATCGCGTCGACGAAGGGGCGGGCCAGTGCGCCGAAGAACGTCACCCAGATCGACTTGCTGGCCAGCCGATACAGCCAGACACCGATAGCCAGAACGGCGATGAAAATTCCGGCCTCGAAGGTGAGGAAGAACGCCGCGACGCTGTTGGACACCAAGCCTGCGGTGAAGCGGGCCGGCACGCTCAGCCAGGACTCCGGGTTGGCGGTTATGCCGCCGGAGTGCTGGCTGGCTTGGTCCAGGATGTTGATTGAGGCCAGGTAATAGCGGCCTAGTGGGACATGGAAGCTGTCGGCGACGCCTGTCCAATCCAGGGCAGCCGCGTTGGTGGACGCTACCGCGCGGGGGGCGACCGCGGTCGCGGTCATCGCCAGGAGCTGGACCAGGCCGGCGATTTTGAAGCCGCGCCGGGTCCAGTCGTTTGTGGCGACCCACCACCGTTTGATTGCGGGCACCATCAGCTGGCCTCGGTCCAGGTCAGCGGGTTGGTGTCGAACTGGGCTTGCACCTTCGGGTTGGGGTGGGTGAACGCCCGGATTTTTCCGAAGTTACCGATCTCGTCGAGCCACCACGCTTCGCCTTCTCTGCCGGGGATGACGCGGCCGTGCTGTCGCGCTGTGCGGCGGTTGCGGCGAGAGCCGCGGATGACGGGACTGGTGTTTTTGACGTAGTCGCGCAGTAGGTCGGGGTGGCGTTCGATGTCGCGGTCGCACCATTGCAGCGCCGCTTGCGCCATTTTGGAGCTCTTGAACCCGAACAGCAGTCGTTGGGTGATGAATTCTGAGCCGATCCGGTCGAAGGTCTTGACGGGGTTTTGCACGACTGCGGTCATGCCGCTGTTGACTTTGCGGCCCTGCGTCATCAGCTTGTAGGCCGCGGCGGCTCCGGCGTCGGAATGAATCCAGTCGTAGCATTCCTCCACCACGAGCTGAGCGGGTTCTTTCGGCCGTGAGAAAAACATCTGGAGCGTGGAGTCGATCGCCAGGCCGTAGATCGCGCGGCCGGCTCGCTGGCGGGGGGTGATTTCGCTGTGCAGGTGTGCGGCCGCGGTTTCTTCGCTGGTCGGAAGTTCCAGCCACGCCGTGTTCCAGATGACGATTTGATAGGCGTTGAAGTCGGGTACTTCGAGGGTTCGGTCGAATAGCGCGCGCAGGTGGCGGTCTGCGGAGAGCCCTTCAAGTCCGATCAGTAACTGTTCGTCCGCGGCGGTCTTATCTCGGGCCGGCAGATCGCGCAGGAAGTTGATCAGCGCGTGCGTGTCGCCAATGTCGTTGGCGGCCAAATAGCGTGGTGCGACGAGCTTTTGGAAACGGCGGCCCGCGGCGCTGTCGGCGCCAACCCCCAATAGCGCCAGGAGGTGGTCGGTCGGTTGGGGAAGCAGTTCCTCGTCGATGTCGCTGCGGCCCTGGCGCTGTAGGTCGGCGATGATGTCGGCGTTTCGGCGGGCTAAACGTACACAGTCCAGGCTGTACAGGTTTCGGTGCGCGTCGATCACCAATTTGCGGTGGTCCTCATCGCCGACACCGGCGAGGGCTCGTTCGTGTTCGCGGACCTGCGTGGGGTCGATGATGCCCAGGCGGGCACCGATCTCGGCCCATGAATACTCGAGTGTCTTGACGACCGTGCTTTTGCCGCGGCCGGGGTCGCCGCCGGCGACCAGCACTGCACCTTTGTCTCGTGTTGGTGCCCCGAGCACGTCACACAGTCCGACGTCGCGCATGCCGGGCATCGTGATGTCGAGGCCAAGCGGTACGCCGAACGGGTCACCGAGCTGGCTGGACACCATCGGCACCAGCGCTCCCAGGTCGTCGGAGGTGGTGGGGTGACGGTGGTTTTTAACCCCGGAGATCACTTCGCAGCCGGGAATGAACACATGCAGGTGTGATTTCTGGGCGCCGCGCCATCGGGTCATCTCCACGGCAGCTTTCGACAGCCCTGAGGTGAGGGTTTTAACGCCGGCGGCGACCTCTTCAGGGCTGCCGGCGGCCACGCTGAACCAGATCGCGGTGGACCCGGCGCGTACTGAGCTGCCCGCCGAGCATTTCGTGGCCAGTTCGCGGCTGAGGAATTTTTGGCGGGGCAATTCGTCGTCGATGCCTGCGACGTCGCCGCGTTGGCGCCACTGATCGTTGAGGTTGCGATCCATCCGGATCATTTCGGCGTGGACTTTGTCAGCGGGGCGCAGTTGTAGGTCTTCGTGCCAGTCGATGATGATTGTCGGCGTGCTCAGGTCGTCGGCCAGCTTGAACAGCATGGACCGGGGAAACACCAGGCCGCCGGCCGGGTAGTTGTCGACAGCGGCGATCGCCTGGTAGGTGTCGTCGATTCCATCGCGCGGGTCGCGGTACACCCGCACCAGTGGATTGTCGGCGCTCACGCCGTCCGGGCCGTATAGTTCTGCGGCGTTCTCGTCGAGATACGCTGGTGTGAAGGCTGATTCATCCAGTACAGCGAAGGGGTCAGGGTCGACGTCGGGAATGGGTTCGCGCCAGGCGCCGCGGCTGGTGGTGGCGTTCCAATGCCACCAGATATGTTGCGCGGCAGCTGGTTGCGGATCGAACACGCTCGGGATCATGTCGAAGATTTCGCGGGACATCCGTTGATAGCGTTCGATCATCGCCGGATCGTCGTAGTCGGGTGCGGCGGCCCGGGTTTTGAGGCTTTTCAGCAGACTCGACCCGTCGCGGCCGAAGTCGAGTCGCACCGATAGCCACGGCTGGCGATACCGCAGACCGAACGCGGAAAAGTGTGGGGCCCACTGGGTTCGGATCGCAGACAGCCATTCGGTGCTGCATGTCGAAATGTCCGGCACGTCGACGCGGCCGGCGAGATATTGTTCGCGGGCGGCCAGTGGGAGACCGGCGACAGCCATTCCGCGGCAGATGTCATCGACGCTGCGGTACGCGGTCAGTCCCGACAGTGTGCAGCGCTGCGGGAGGTGGCGGTACAGCAAGTTGTGATCAGTGGCGACGTCGCGTTGGGAGTCTTCGTCGAGATAAAAGAAATCCGTGGCGCTCAGCAGATATTCGGCGAACACACCACGGTCTGTAAATCGTAGATTGCCGATGACGTGGCGGGGTGCGGCATGCCAGGTGGGGCGCAAAAACCCGGCCATCAGTGTTGCGTTCCGCTCAGCCGGCCGGTGTCGGGGTCGACGACCCGGCCGGCGAGGTCCGCCGCCAGGTGGGTGCATGTGGTGCGCGGCGAGCGCGCTTCCAGGCGCCAACGGAGCCGAGCGGTGGCTGGCGGGCCGTGTTTAGGCAGCTTTCCGAGGGCTAGGACCGCCGCGGCGGTGATTACCAGCCCTACCACGAGCAGGTAGCGGCCGTACCCGGTCGAGAACGTCAC